>JACOST010000030.1:300000-473166 GCA_016178705.1 Deltaproteobacteria bacterium
CGGCGTGTCGGCGTGCGCCACGTGCGACGGCTTTTTCTTCAAAGGCAAGGATCTCGTCGTCGTGGGCGGCGGCGACACCGCGGTGGAAGAAGCAACGTTCCTGACCAAGTTCGCAACCAAGGTGACGATCGTCCACCGCCGCGATCAGTTGCGCGCCTCGAAAATCATGCAAGACCGTGCGCGGCGCAACGAGAAAGTCGCGTTCCTGTGGGACTCGGTGGTCGACGAGATCTACGGCACCGCGGACGCGGGCGGCGTCACCGGCGTGCGCATGAAGAACGTCAAGACCGGCGCTGGCAGCGACTTCAAGTGCGACGGCGTGTTCATGGCCATCGGCCATCAGCCGAACACGCAGTTGTTCGCGGGTCAACTCGAAATGGACGCGAACGGCTACCTCATCACGCAAAAGGCATCGACCTACACCACCGTGCCCGGCGTGTTCGCCTGCGGCGACGTGCAGGATCACATCTACCGCCAAGCCGTCACAGCAGCCGGCACCGGCTGCATGGCCGCCATCGACGCCGAGCGCTGGCTCGAGGCACAGCACGGGTGAGTCGGCACGTCCTTGTTGGCGGCGGACGCACCAGCTATAGGTTGGGTCACGGAGTAACTCGCACCTGTCCACTTGGCAGCTCGAAGAACGGGCGCGTGCGCGGCACGCGCGCGAAACCATCCTCTTTCCGAAGAAGACCGACGCCGCGGTGCGCGTGTGTCTGGTTTATCCGAACCGCTACGCGGTGGCGATGGGCAACCTTGGGTTCCAAGCGGTCTATGAGATCTGCGATCAGTTTCCCGGCGTCGTCTGCGAGCGTGCCTTCCTGCCTGACGACGACGATGCCCCGTTGCTGAATGGCCACGGGTTGTGCTCGCTGGAGTCGTCGCGGCCGGTGGCAGACTTCGACATCATTGCCTTCTCGATCTCGTTCGAAACCGACTACTGGCATGTCGTGCGCATGCTGTCGCTGGCACGGATTGCGCCGCGCCGTGCGCAGCGCGACGGCCGGCCGCTGGTGATCGCGGGCGGACCGGCGACGTTTCTCAACCCCGAACCCATCGCCGATTTCGTCGATCTGTTTCTCATCGGCGAAGCGGAAGAGATGTTGCCCGAGTTTCTCCAGCTCTACTGCGCGACGCGGACGACGGGCGGCGCGCACGAAGACTTCCTGTTGCAAGCGGCCGAGCAGGTCGCGGGCGTCTACGTGCCCGCGCTCTACGAGCCCCACTTCGATGGACCCACCACCGTGGGCGTCGACTATCGCGGGCCGGGCGCGGCCACGGTCGAGCGGCGCTTGATCTGGGACCTGAATCAGTTCGCCACCACCACGCGCGTGCTGAGCGACGATGCGGTGTTCGGCGACATGGTGATGGTTGAAGCCAGTCGCGGCTGCCAATGGGGGTGCCGGTTCTGCGCGGCGGGATACATGTACCGTCCGATTCGCACGCGCGGCGTCGAGCAACTCACCGCGAGTGTGACCGACGGGCTCGATCATCGGCGGACTATCGGACTGGTCGGTGCCGAGATGGCGAGCGTGCCTGGTGTCGAAGCGCTCGCGCAGTTGACCGCGGCCGCCGGCGGCCGCCTGTCGCCGTCGTCGCTGAAGGCCGATTGCGTCACGCCGCGCTTGGCCGCCGCGCTCGTGGGCAACAAGAACCGCAGCGTCACCATCGCCCCCGAAGCCGGCTCGGAGCGCATGCGCCGCGTGATCAACAAGAACCTCACCGAGGCTGACATCCTGCGCGCGGCCGATCTGCTCGTCGGCGAAGGCGTCCGCGACCTGAAAATCTATTCGATGTTCGGGTTGCCGACGGAGGAGACCGACGATGTGCTCGCGATCGCCGAGCTGACCACCAAGCTGCGTGATCGGCTGTGCGCGGCGGGGCGAATGCGCGGCCGCGTCGGACAGGTCATCGTCTCGCTCAATCCGTTCGTGCCCAAGCCGTGGACGCCGTTTCAGTGGGACGCGATGGAGACGATCCCAAGCCTCAAGAGCAAGATCAAACTCCTGCGCGGCGCCCTCGCCAAGGTGCCGAACGTCAAGCTCGACATCGAGTCGCCGCGCGAAGCGTATTTCCAAACGTTGCTCTCTCGCGGCGATCGCCGCATCGGCGTGGTGCTGGAAGCGATTCACGCCGCCGACGGCGACTGGTGGAACGTGATCCGCCGCTGGCAACGCGGCGACTTCCCCGGCCTGCCGCATCCCGATGGGTTCGTCCATCGCTGCTACGGCGACAACGAGCTGATGCCGTGGGACTTCATCGATCATCGCATCGCCAAGAGTTATCTCTGGGTTGAGCGCCGCAAGGCGTTCGCCGCCCGCCAAACCCCGCCGTGCGACACGACGACGTGCACGTCGTGCGCGGCGTGTTGAATGCGTGAGTCGTGAGCCGTGAGTCGTGAGTCGCCGGAAAAAAGTGAAGCCCCCGCTCACGTGTCACGACTCACGAATCACGCGTCACGACCATGATAATCGGCATCGGCGTTGACCTCATCGAAGTCCCGCGCATCGCGGCGGCGTTGAGCCATCCACGCACCGGCAAGCGCTTCGAAGCGAAGGTGTTCACCGCTGGGGAGATCGTCTACTGCCGGCGGCGGCGGTCGTTTGTGGAGAGCTTTGCGGCCCGCTTCGCGGCCAAGGAAGCGGTGATGAAAGCGCTCGGCCGCGGCTATCTCGGCGGCGGCATCGGCTGGCTGCAAATCGAGGTCGTGCGCGACCGCGGCCGTCCGACGGTCGTGCTCAGCGGCCGCGCGCAGCAGCAAGCCGAGAAACTCGGCATCGCGCGCTTCCACCTATCGCTGACGCACACTGCGGCGCTTGCGGTAGCTTACGTGATCGCAGAGTCGTAAACCGTCCGACGACTCACCCTTCGACAAGCTCAGGGCAGGCTCAACACGAGTCACGAGCACGAGTCATGATTGCCGCTTCGGCAACACCATCAGGATCGCCACCGCCCAGATGCCGAAGACGAAGCCGAGCCCCGTCCCCCAGTTTTTGTTGTAGCCGTTGTTGTACGCCAGCAGACGCGCCATGCAGGCGTTGCAGATGTTGATCACCAGCAGCGTCATCACTACCGACACCCCATCGGTCTGCGGCGCGATCCACTGCAGCCCATAGAAATAACTCACCGCTTCAAACCAGTGCATGTTGACGCCCTGTGCGCCGCGTCACTATAGAGTAAAACCATGTCAGCCAAAACCTCGCACGAACCGACCGGTATCCTACAATGGCTGCTCGAACGCGGCGAAGAGACTGCCGGGCAAATCCTCGAAGAACTCTTCCGCAACCGCGCCGTCAGCGACGGGGTCGCCAAGACCATCCGGCGCGCGGCGCAAACCAAGGGGCAGATCGATCGCAACATGCAAACCTTCCTCGCCCTGCTGAACCTCCCATCGCGCGCCGACTACGGCAAGCTGTTGACCAAGATCGAGATGTTGCAGGGCAGCCTGGTGAATCTCAACATGAAACTCGATCGCCTGCTGGCGGCCAGTGCACCGAAGAAGGTCCAACGGCCAAGGTCCAAAGTCCAAAGTCGAACCTAGCCTTGATGTGACAGAATACGAGCGCTGGGGTCACGACTTGTCCGCACCAGTTACGCGGTCAGGAAGGGGCTCAACGTGCCCTTCCCAACGTCATGGACAATGAGGTTTCGGGAGGGCGAGGCTTCCGCCGAGCCGCCGCACCATCACCGCGCCGGCGGCTCGCCGGAAGGCTCGCCCTCCCAGATTCGTCCACCAATCTATTGTCGCATCGGGGCTAACTCGCGAGCATTGCGCCATGCTTCGAGATCTTCGAATCGCTCGGTCTTCGACATTGGTTTGTCCTCCAATGTGAGACGTTGGACCTCGGACCTTGATCAGTCACCCCTCCGGCGCCAGATACGCCGCGAAACGCTGCAACGCCGCGAGCGAGTTGGGCGACTCGCTCAGCATCGGCACGGCGGCCAACAACGGCAAGCCGGTCGCGTTGTGCAATTCCGCCAGTGTACCGCGATCGCGGCGCGACAGGGTGTGGAGATCGGCGTAGTTCGCGAGCAGCTTGGTGCGCAAAGCCGGCGCCCAGGGACCATCTGCGCTCGCCGCGGCATCGAGACGCGGGAAGGCGAGGACGCGATTCGCCACCACACCCGCTACATGAAAGTGCGCCGCGCACAGCTCGCGATAGAACTCGATTGTGGTCGCGATCGCATCCGGCTCGGGCGTAGTCACGAGCACAAAGGCGGTCGACGGTGCGCGCAGCCAGCGTTCGACTTCCGCCGCGCGAGTTTGAAACCCGGCGAGCATGGTCTCGAACCCGTCGATGAACTCCGCGAGATCCGCCAGCAGATGCATTCCAGTCCAGCGTTCGAGCACTTTGAGCAGCGCCCCCATCGCCAATCGGGCCGCGCTCGAACCGGTGGCCCCGAGCAGCGCGCCGGGCGATTTGAGAAACGTGACCGCGCGCGACGCCAGCAATTCACCCAGCCGCGTCGGTGCCGCCAGTAGATCGCGCGCATGCGCGCTCGGCGGCGTATCGACGACGACGAGCTGGTAGTGCGCCTGCTGCATCAGCGCGTGCAACGTCTCCATCGCCATGTATTCGGCCGATCCGCCGAGTTCGTCGGAGAGTTGCTGGTAGAGCCGATTGGCGAGAATCCGCTCGGCGGTCTCGGGCGACGGTGCGAAGCGACGCACCACGGCATCGAAGGTGCGTTTGGTATCGAGCGCCATGGCATCGAGCGGCGCGCTGTCCGCGTCGAGCGGGACGCGATGCGGTTCAGTGGAGAGGCGCGGCAACGCCAGCGCGTCCTTGAGCCGGCGCGCCGGATCAAAGGTGATGACCGCGCTGCGCCGTTGATGGAGCGCGGCCGCAACGCCGAGCGCCGCCGCCACCGTCGTCTTGCCCACACCGCCGGAGCCCACGCACACCAGCAGCCGTTTGCGCAGGAGGTTCGGCGCCCGCGTCCGTGAGTCGTGGGGTTCACGCATCGCCAGTCTTCCAGTCGGTGCTCACGACGACAGCAGCACGTTGCACAATCGCCGCGCCGGTAGATCGAGCTGTGGAGCGGCAAGCGTGGCGGTACAGATCTGCGGCAGCACAATCGGGGTGGCGCCAAGCGCGCGGCGCAGCCGACCGGCATGGCGCTCGGCATCGCGGCGGGCGGCGATGCGGAACCGCGCGGCGGCCAGCAGTGGACCCTCACCGGCGGTTGCGTCGTCTGGCGTTGCGGACAAGGTCACGACATCGGCGCGCGAGAAGCCGCGGGGAAAAACGCGATTGAGCACTGGCCGTTCAACCCGCAGGGCGAGATCGCCCACCAGCACCGCGTGCGCTTCGAGGGTTTCGTTGATCGCCAACTCTTCCGGAATGGTCACCAGCACCACGCGCGTCCGCGCGCCGTCGCCCAGCAACGCCAGCAGCCGGCGCGCGGTGGTGCCGATCGGGCCGCCGGGTACCATGCTCGCCAAGTTGCGCGGGGTGCGCAGCAACGCCAGCGCGTGCCCGGTCGCAGGGCCGTCGACGATCACTACGTCGTAGGCGCGGCGCGCCAACAATCCGCTCGGTTCCACCCAGCCGAGCAAACGTTCGAGGATGAGAAACTCGGTCACGCCTGGCGCCGCTGCCGTGAGCGCGTTGAACGACGTGCTCGCCAACAGCCGGCGCGCCAGCAGCGGCACGCGCAACAGACGCGTGAAGTACGCTTCGACTAGTTGCCGCGAATCGATGCGCACGGCCGCGATACGCGTCGCCAGCCGCTGCGGTTCACTCCCGAGTCCGTCAACCCCGAAGAGCGCCGCGAGCCGCCCGTCGCTTGCCGTCTCCACGACCAGCACCCGACCCCCGCGCTGCGCTGCACCGCGCGCCAGCGCCGCCGCCACCGTGGTCTTGCCGACCCCACCCTTTCCGATGACAAACAGCAACTGCGTGGCAGGCATGGCGGAACTCGTGACGGTGACTCGTGCGGAGGCGGACTGTGACCACGCATAACAAAGCGCGTTCGCAAAGCGAAGGGCCAGGTTGAACCGAGGGGAGGCGGGCGTCCCGCCCGCGTTCGCGAAGCGAAGGGCGAAGGGGTGAGGGTGGCCCGTGAGTCGCCCCGACTTGACCAGCCATCGGGTGGTGGTTAGACAGATGCGCCGAGTCGGCGGACACCGCGCTCGTTACGATTGGCCCGATTCGAATGGCCTTGAAGCGTCGTCGTCGAAAGCAGCGCAAGACGGATCGCCCTCGACACGAATCACGAATACGACCACGGGGAGTGTATGGACACAGGCATTGCAACCATCAACGACCAAGTGAAGGACGGCTCGGCCTTCACCTACCGGCTGCGCGAAGAGATCGGCGGCGTCATCGTCGGGCAACGCTACCTCATCGATCGGCTGTTGATCGGCCTGCTCGCCAACGGCCACGTGTTGCTCGAAGGCGTGCCGGGCTTGGCGAAAACGCTCTCCGTCAAAACTCTCGCGCAGGCGATCAACGCACACTTCCGGCGCATTCAGTTCACCCCCGACCTGCTGCCGGCCGACGTGATCGGCACGATGATCTACAATCCGCGCGACGGCGTTTTCACCACCAAGAAGGGCCCGATCTTCGCCGAGATCATTCTCGCCGACGAGATCAATCGCGCCCCGGCTAAGGTACAGAGCGCGTTGCTCGAAGCCATGCAGGAACATCAGGTGACGATTGGGGATGAGACCCACCCGTTGCCAGACCCGTTCCTCGTGCTCGCCACGCAGAACCCGATCGAACAGGAAGGCACCTACCCGCTGCCCGAAGCGCAGATCGACCGCTTCATGCTGAAGCTGCGCATCGGCTACCCGACGCGTGAAGAAGAGCGCCAGATCCTCGATCGCATGGCGACAACGCGCATCAATCATACCGTCACCCCGGTCATCGGCACCGCCGAGATCCTGCAAGCGCGCGCTCTGGTGGATCAGATCTACATCGACGACAAGATCAAAGAGTACATCGTCAACATCGTGTTCGCGACGCGGGAACCGGCGGCCTACAACCTCGACCTCAAGCCGTTGATCGAATACGGCGCCTCGCCGCGCGCCACCCTCTACCTCACGCTCGCCGCCAAGGCGCACGCGTTTCTGCAAGGGCGCGGCTACGTCACGCCGCAAGACGTGAAGTCGATCGGCCCCGACGTGCTGCGCCATCGCATCATCGTCACCTACGAAGCCGAAGCCGAAGACATCGACGCCGACGAAGTCGTCAAGCGCGTCTTCGACGGGGTGCCTGTGCCGTGAGGATCGTGACTCGTGCTCGTGAGTCGTGATTCGTGAGGAAGGAATCGATGACCGTAAAGGAACGTGAGCCACGCTCCGCGGCGCACGATCCGCGCACGCGCCTCACGACGGAGCAGCTCAAGGCGGTGCGCAAGATTCAGATCCGTACCAGCCACCTGGTCACGGATCTGTTTGCTGGCCAGTACCACAGCGTCTTCAAAGGCCGCGGCATGGAGTTCGCCGAGGTGCGGCTCTACCAGCCCGGCGACGAAGTGCGCACGATCGACTGGAACGTCACCGCGCGCACCGGCGTGCCGCACGTCAAGCGCTACAACGAGGAACGTGAACTGACGGTGATGCTGTTGGTCGACGCCAGCGCTTCGCAATACTTCGGCAGCGGGCGCCAGCTCAAGAGCGCGCTCGCCACCGAGTTGGCGGCGCTCTTCGCGTTCTCGGCGATCACCAACAACGACAAGGTCGGTCTCGTCATCTTCACCGATCGCATCGAGTTGGCGCTGCCGCCGCGCAAGGGGACGCATCACGTGTTGCGCGTCATTCGCGAAGTGCTGTCTCTCAAGCCCACCGGCGGTGGCACCGACATCGCCGGCGCGTTGGAACATCTCAACCACGTCACCAGCCGCCGCTGCGTGGTGTTTGTGGTCTCCGACTTCCTCGATCCACATTGTCGCAACGCGCTCAAAATCGCCGCCCGGCGCCACGATCTGATCGCCGTCGTTCTCAACGACCCGCGCGAAGCCGCGTTGCCCAACGTCGGCCTCGTCGAGTTGGAAGAAGCGGAGACCGGCGCGCGCTACGTCGTCGACACCGGCGACGCGCGCGTTCGCGACACCTTTGCCAAGCAGGCCGGCGCCGCGCGCAACGAGCGCGACCGCATGCTGCGCGCGTGCGATGTCGACGCCATTGTCGTCGACACCAACCGACCCTACACGGAAGCGCTGCTGCGCTTCTTCCGCATGCGCGAACGGAGACAGTAGGCGTGATGCCACGAACACGATTCGGCTCTCGCTTCTACTGGGGGCCTTGGACAAAAATGGAGGGGCTTCCCCACTCGTCATTCCGGCGAATGCCGGAATCCACGCTCAAGCCCCACACCCCCGCCTGGATACCGGCTTTCGCCGGTATGACGGATCCACTGCCGCGCGTTCCTGTGCAAAGCCCCCTCTGGGAGACGGTTGTCCGTGTAGGGTCCGCTGTGCGGACCATCCGCTCGCACCGCTTCGGGCAAGGACGGTCCGCGCAGCAGATCCTACTCGTCGTCTTGTTCTGCGTCCTTACGAGTGCGTTCGCCGGCCGCGCCGATGACACCACCCCCACTCCCGAAGAGTCGCCCGTCAGCATTCACGCCAATACCGAGCCCGCGTTGATCACCATCGGCACGCGCTTCAGGTACACGATCGAAGTGACGACAACGCCGGATGTCGAGGTGGTGCTAACGCAGCCGGCGGCGAAGATCGGCGACTTCGATATCGTCGACTTCGGCGATGCACCGCCGGCGCAACGGGACGGCAAGACCACCATCACGCGCTGGTTGACCTTGGTGGGCTACAGTCCGGGCGACCATCTGTTGAAGTCGCCGCCCGTGTACTACCGGCGCGCCGGTGAAGAGCTGAAAGAAGCGCCGACCAACGAACTCGCGGTATCGATCGAGAGTCTGCTGGCGAAAGCCGGCAACGTCACCGAACTCCGCGACATCAAAGGGCCCGAGGACTTCCCGATCGATTGGCGGCCGTACTACTTCGTTGGTGGCGCGCTGGCGGCCGTGCTCGCGCTCGGCTTCATTCTCTACCGTGTGTTGAATCGCTCGCGCCGTGGCGCGCTCGCACCGCCGCCGAAGCCGCCGCACGAGATCGCCTTCGACGAGTTGCAGCGCTTGCGCCGCCGAGGACTCATCGACCAAGGCGCCTTCAAAGAATTCTACTCGGCGCTGTCGGACATCGTGCGCACCTACGTCGAGCATCGCTTCGGTGTCCGCGCGCCTGAAATGACCACCGAAGAATTTCTGTTCAGCAGCGCGCGCGGAGATCGATTGCAGAGCGCGCACCGCTCGCTGCTCGCCGACTTTCTCACCGAATCGGACTTGGTAAAATTCGCGCGTCACGTGCCCACCATCGCCGACAGCGAGCGGGCGTTCGCCGCGGCCAAGCGTTTCGTCGACGAGACCGCGCCGGGATTGATGTCACCTCCGGAGGAGGAAAAGATCCGTGCAGTTGGGTAGCCCCTGGTTCCTGCTCTTGCTCGGATTGCTGCCGCTGCTGTTGCCGCGCGGCAAGCGATCCGACCGCGAGGCAGCGGTGCGCTATCCGACGCTGGCGGTGCTGCGCGCCGTCGCGCCCGCGGGCGCCTCGCGGCGCCGCGCCGTGCTCGGCCTGCTGCGCGCCGCCGCGCTGGGGCTCCTCGCTGTCGCCCTGGCGCGGCCGCAACTCGGCTCGGCCGAGACGCGCGTGCATCGCGAAGGCGTCGACATCGTGCTCGCCGTCGACATCTCCGGCAGCATGCTGGCGGAAGACTTCACGCTCGACAGCGGCCGCGCCAGCCGCGTCGATGTGGTCAAATCCGTCGTCAAGGAGTTCATCGCGGCGCGTCCCGAAGATCGCATCGGGCTGGTGCTGTTCTCGGCCCGCCCGTACACGCAGTGCCCGCTCACACTCGATCACGGCTGGCTGAATCAGAACCTCGAACGCGCCAAGGTCGGCATGATCGAAGACGGCACCGCGATCGGCTCCGCATTGGCAACCGCGGTGAATCGGCTGCGCGCCTCGACGGCCAAAACCAAGTTCGTCGTCTTGCTCACCGACGGGCAGAGCAACGCCGGCCGCATCACCCCGCAAACCGCCGCCGAAGCCGCCGCCGCGCTGGGTGTAAAGGTGTACACCGTCGGCGCCGGCACTCGCGGCGTCGCGCCGTATCCCGATCACGATCTCTTCGGCAACAAGGTCTACCGGCCGATGCAGGTCGACATCGACGAGGAGACGCTCAAGAAGATCGCCGCGACCACCAGCGGCCGCTACTTCCGCGCCACCGACACCAAGAGCTTGCGCGACGTGTACGAAGAGATCGATCGCAGCGAGAAGACCGAGTTCGAAGCGCCGCAGTTCCTCGATTTCCGCGAGCTCTACGCATGGTTTGCGTGGCCCGCGCTCGGTCTGCTCCTGCTCGAAATCGGTCTCGGCGAGACGGTGTTGAGGAAGTTGCCATGATCCTCTGGCGCGACACGCTCAATCTGATCGCGCTGGTGCTGGTGCCCGCGCTGGTCGTGTTTTTCGTGCGCGCGCGGCGGCAGCGGCAGCGTGCGTTGGAGACCTTCATCGCCGCCGGATTGCTGCCCACAATCGCGCCCGACGTCGATGCGCGCCGGCGCAGCGTGCGCATGGCGCTGCTGACGCTGGCGCTGCTCTGCTTGGTGGTGGCGCTCGGCGGACCGATGTGGGGCTTCCGCTGGCAGGAGGTTCACCGCGAAGGCATCGACCTAATCGTCGCCATCGACACCTCGCGCAGCATGTTGGCCGTCGACGTGAAACCAAACCGCCTCGCCCGCGCCAAGCTGGCGGTGCAAGATCTGCTCGCGCAACTCAACGGCGATCGCATCGGCTTGGTCGCCTTCGCCGGCAGCGCGTTCGTGCAGTGTCCCCTCACGCTCGACTACGGCGCTTTCGCGCAGAGCCTCGACGCTGTCGAGGTCGGCATCATTCCAAAGGGTGGCACCGCGCTCGCGGACGCGATCGACACCAGCCTCGAAGCCTTCGAAGGCCGGCAGGGGAGTCATCAAGCGTTGGTGCTGATCACCGACGGCGAGGATCACGAAGGCAAAGTGAAGGACGCCGCCAAGCGCGCCAGCGAGCGCGGGGTGAAAATCTACACCGTCGGCATCGGCACGCCCGACGGTGAGTTGATCCCGGGCGAGTCGGGCGGATTTCTGAAAGACCGCAGCGGCCAGGTGGTGAAGTCGCGCCTCGACGAAGAGTCGCTGAAGGACATCGCTGTGGAAACCGGCGGCGTCTACCTCCACGCCGTCGGCGCGTCGTTCGGTCTGACCGAACTCTACCGCGATTACATCGCGAAGATGGAAAAGCGCGAGTTGGCGAGCACGCTCGAACGCCGCTTCGAGCATCGCTTCCAGATTCCGTTGGCGCTGGCGTTTGTGCTGTTGCTGATCGAGCCGCTGGTCGGCGAACGGCGAAGCGTGCGTCGCTCGTTGCGTGCGCGACGGTGGTGGCGCCGCGCGAAGGAGCCGGCATGAGTCGGGGCCGGCGAGCTGGTTCGTTTTTCCGAGAGGGAACTCCCGTCCGAGGGTCCGTCATACCGGCGAAAGCCGGTATCCAGGCGGGGTCGTGGGGCTTGAGCCTGGATTCCGGCTTCCGCCGGAATGACGAGAGGGGAGCCCACCCCATTCATGCGGAGAGCCCCCGGCTGCTGGGAAGGCGGTCCACTGTGATCGCTGTGCTCGCGCTCGGCTGCATCGCCTGGCTCGATCCGTATGCCACGGCGCGCGAAGGCAATCGGCTGCTGGCCGCGGGCAAGTATGAAGAGGCAACGGCGAAGTACAACGAAGCGCTCGTCGATCAACCCGACTCGCCGCAGCTCCACTTCAATCAAGGTGTGGCCGCGTACAAGCAGGGCAAGTACGACGACGCGTTGAAAGCGTTCCAGCAGGTCCCGACCAGCGACGACGATCTGGCGCGTACCGCACGCGTCGCCTTCAGCATGGGCAACACCAAGGCGAAGTTGGCCGAGGCCGCCGAGTCGTCCGATCCGAAGGCCGCGCTGAGCAACTACGCCGAGGCGCTGGCGCTCTATCGCCGTGCGATGGGTGCCGCACCCGATGACCTCGACAGTAAGTTCAACCACGAATTGGTGGAGAAGAAACTCGCCGATTTGAAGAAGAAGCTCGAAGAACAACAGAAGGAGAAGCAGGACCAACAGCAGCAGAATGAACAGAACCAAGACCAACAGCAGCAAGATCAGCAGAAGCAAGATCAACAAAACTCGGGCGACAAGCAGGATCAGCAGGGCGAGCAGAAGGATCAACAGCAAGCCGAGCCGAGCCCTGACAAGGAAGACAAGAAGGACCAGCAGCAAGCGGGCGGTGGCGCCGCAGAACAAGCAGAGAAGAAGGACGGCGAGCTGTCGAAGCAGGAGGCTGCCGCCGTGCTCGACTCGCAACGCGATCAAGAAGTGCAGCCGGGCGACGTGATCAAGAAGCTCCAGGGCGCTGTGGTCGGCGAACCGGCGCAAGATTGGTGATGACAGCGCGCGGGTGTTGGGGCGACGCATGCGTCGCCCTCCGATCGGCGGTCGCGTGGGTCTGCGGCGGAGGGCGACGCATGCGTCGCCCCTACATGACGCTGCTTCTGCTCGCCATCACGACTGGTCGAGCCAATGCGGCCGACATCAGCGTGCGCGCGACACTCAATCGGTCCACTGTCCAAGTCGGTCAGACCGCCGACCTCACCGTCCAGATCAACGGCGCGCAGAACGCGCCGGCGCCAGCGTTGACCGCACCCGACGGCGTGAGCATTCGCTACGCCGGTCCGTCGACACAGGTCTCGATCATCAACAACCAGATGTCAGCTTCGGTGGGTCACCACTTCACCGTCACGACGACGAAGCCGGGGACCTTCACGATCGGACCGATCAGCGTCGAGGTGGACGGCAAGTCGTACGACGCCGGCAGTGTCACACTAACAGCCGGCGCAGCGCCGCCACCGGCGCGCGGGCAAGCTGCCGCGCGGGGTGGATCGCAGCAGCTACGGATCGAGTTGTCCGCGCCGAAGACGGAGGTCTATCTGCGCGAGCGCCTGCCGCTGAGCGTCAAGCTCATCGTCGGCAACGTGCGCGTCAGCGATCTGCAATACCCGACGATTACCGGCGATGGCTTTGAGCTGGAGAAGTTTGCCGAGCCGGCGCAGCATCAAGAACAGACCGCGCAGGGGGCGACGCAGGTCGTCGATTTGCAAACGACGCTGACGCCGCTGCGCAGCGGGTCGCTCACAATCGGTCCCGCCAAGATGACGATGAACGTGATCACCCCGCGGCGTGGCGGCGGCACTGATCCGTTCTTCGAGCAGTTCTTCGGCAACGATCCGTTTGGCGCACGCAAAGCGGTCGAGCTGCAGTCCGAGCCGCTGACGCTCACCGTGCTGCCGTTGCCCGACGCCGGCAAGCCCGCGGATTTCTCCGGCGCGGTTGGCCGCTTCGAGTTCGAGGTGAAGGCCGCGCCGCTCGATCTGCAGGTTGGCGATCCCATCACCGTCACGATGACGATCCGCAGCAGCGGCAATCTGGAGAACGTCACAGTGCCGGCGATCGCGGGAAGTGACAAGCTGCGGGTCTATCCAATTCAAGCGCAGTCGCCGCCGACCCAGGCGCAGCCTGCGGCGAGAGCACATGAAAAAGTCTTCGAGCAAGTAGTACTGCCGCAGCAGGCCGGCGCCGTCACCCTCCCCGAGCTGCGTTTCAGCTACTTTGATCCCGAGGCGCGCGCGTATCGCACGATCACCCAAGCGCCGATCGCGGTGAACGTGCGCGCGTCGGCGCAAGCGCAATCGGCGCCGCGGATTATCGGCGCGCTGCCGCGCGAGGCGACCCGCGCGCCGGAGTCGCTCGGACGCGACATCGTCTTCATCAAGGACGCACCGGGCGAGTTTACGCCCATCGGCGCGCGCCGCTATCGCAACGTGGCATTCTGGCTGTTTCAACCCTTGCCACTGCTGGCGTGGATCGCGGCGCTCGTCTACGACCGCCAGCATCGCCGACTCACCGGGGACGAACGGTACGCGCGATTCACGCGCGCCGGCCGACAGGCGCGCGCCGCTATTGCCGGCGCACGCGATGCGATGCAGGCGGGCAATCCGGCCGCGTTCTACGACGCGGTCGCGCGCGCCGTCAGCGAGTACCTTTCGGCCAAACTCGCGCTGCCGCCTGGGAGCGTAACGGCCGATAGCGCCGGCGATCGCCTGCGCGCGCTCGGATTGCCGGCGCAGATCACGGATGAGCTGACGGAATTCTTCGCTACCTGCGAGCGGGTGCGTTTCGCGCCGGCTGCCGCCGGCGACGGCGACATGCGGCGCACGCTCGAACGCGCCGACGCGATCGTGCGTGCGCTCGAACGCGAGCGCGCTGTCGCCAAATCGGTGGCCAAATCCGTCGTCACAGTGGCGCTGGTGCTACTGCTCGCCGGCTTCGCGTGGGCCACCGGCTTCGCATCAGCGACGACAAACGTGGAGAGTCCGAACACGCTGTTCTTCCGCGCCAACGCGCTCTACGGCGAAGAGAAGTACGCCGATGCGGCGGCGGAGTACGAGAAGATCCTCGCCGGCGGTGTCGACAGCGGCAACCTCTACTTCAATCTCGGCAACGCCTACTTCCGCAGCGGCGACGCCGGCCATGCGATCCTCAACTACGAACGGGCGCGGCGCGTCATGCCGCGCGATCCCGATCTGCACGCCAACCTCGGCTTCGCCCGTGAAGGCAGCGACGACAGCAACGACCTGCCGGTCTACGCCCGGCTGCTGTTTCCACTCGCCGAACGGATGAGCGGCGATGAGTTGCTGCTCTTCGCCAGCGCGCTCTACACGCTGCTGATGATTTGTCTCATCTTCAGCCGCTTGGTTCCGACTGCGCAACGCATCGGATCGCGCGCTACGGTCGGTGTCGCGGTCGCGCTCGCCATCGTGGTCACGTCGACCGCGTATCGGTTGTGGGCGATCGACCTGCCGACCTACGCCGTGGTGGTGGCACCGAGCGAGCAGACCGTGCGCTTCGAGCCGTCCGCGTCCGGCACCACGCACTACGCGGCCAAACCCGGCGCGCTGCTGCGAGTGCTCGCCGAGCGCGAAGGCTGGGCGCAAGTCGCGCGCAGCGACGGCGAGCGCGGCTGGATCGAGTCGGCGGCGGTGGCGAAATTGTAGGCGAAGCTGTCGCAAGGATCGATCGGTAGGGAGAACCGGCGGTTGAAACCGCGGCTGTAAAATACACGAAGTCCGCCTTCGCGGACTTGATGGCGCAATGCATCTCGACAGCCGTCACTCCTCATTGGTTCCGCATTGCTCCCAGTCTGCAACGATCGTTACCGCGTTGTGATGCTCTTCCTGCCGCTCGATGTAGGCCTTCACCGCATTCACAGAATCCTTTCCAACTGTTAACGCGCCGTACGATCCGTGCCACTTGAAGAAGTCACCCGATGAGATCTGATGGGTAACGAGATGAGAGCTGGCCCCCTTCACTTCCTTCATCAAGCGGGCGACCGCTAAGGTTGCCGGTATCCGCACCACGAGATGCACGTGATCCGCTATGCCGCCAATCGCCAGCGGCTCACAGCCGAGGTCATCGCACTTGGCGGGAATGGCGACGTATACCGCTCGCTCCCCATCAGAAACAAGCAGCGGCGTTCGGTCCCATGTCGCCCACACGCAATGAACCCACAGTTGGGTGAACGACCTGCGCATGCCGCCCGCCTTCCTTACTGAGTCCGCGTAGGCGGACTTGGTGCCGTTCCTAGTCGCGGTTTCAACCGCAAGGCAAACTCTCTCAGCCCAACCGTCCTTGACTTTCGGCCCTCGAATCCCGACTGTCGACACCTTCGGAGGGGGCACATGTCTCGCTACGTTCTCGCCATCGATCAGGGCACGACCGGCAGCACGGTGATCGTGTTCGACGACACCGGACGCGTGCGCGGCCGCGGCTACTCGGAGTTTCGCCAGTACTACCCGAAGCCCGGCTGGGTCGAGCATGATGCGGAAGAGATCTGGACCGTTACGTTGCGGGTGATCAAGGCTGCGCTGCGCAGCGCGCGGCTGAAGCCGGCGCAGATCGCCGCCATCGGCATCACCAATCAGCGCGAGACCACTGTGCTGTGGGATCGTCACAGCGGTCGGCCGATTCATCGCGCCATCGTCTGGCAAGATCGCCGCACCGCGCCGGCGTGTGAAGCGCTGCGCGCCGCCGATCTCGAACACGCGGTGCGCGCCAAAACCGGCCTGGTGCTCGATCCGTATTTCTCCGGCACCAAGGTGAAGTGGTTGCTCGACAACGTGAAGGGCGCGCGCGCCAAAGCCGATCGCCTTGCGTTCGGCACCATCGACACTTGGCTGATCTGGAAACTCACCGCTGGGCGCACGCACGTGACCGACAACACCAACGCCTCGCGTACGCTGCTGTTCAACATCCGCGAACGCCGATGGGACGCCGAAATGTTGCGCACGCTCGACGTACCGGCGTCGGTACTCCCCGACGTGGTGCGATCGAGCGGCACCGTCGCGACCACCGACGCGAAAGTGTTCGGTGCCGAGGTGCCCATCGCCGGCATCGCAGGCGATCAGCAAGCCGCCCTGTTTGGGCAGGCCTGTTTTCATCCCGGGTTGGTGAAGAACACCTACGGCACCGGCTGCTTCATGCTGCTGTTCACCGGTGACGATGCGATCGAGTCACGTCGTGGTCTGCTCACGACGATGGCGTGCGCGGCCGATGGTGGTCCGGCGTACGCGCTCGAAGGTTCGATCTTCATCGCCGGGGCGGCGGTGCAGTGGTTGCGCGACGGCCTTGGCATCATCAAGACGGCGGCCGAGACCGAACGCCTCGCGCGCCAGGTCGATTCGACGCTGGGCGTGTACTTGGTGCCCGCCTTCGTCGGCCTCGGTGCGCCGTACTGGGATCCGCAGGCGCGCGGCGCACTGGTCGGTCTCACTCGCGGCGTGACGCGCGCGCACGTCGCGCGGGCGACGCTGGAATCACTAGCGTATCAAACCCGCGACGTGGTCGACACGATGCTCGTGGAGTCGGGCCGGCAGCTCGCCGGCCTGCGCGTCGACGGCGGCGCGGTGGCGAACGATTTCCTGATGCAGTTCCAAGCCGACGTGCTCGGCACAGTGGTCGATCGGCCGAAGGTAATCGAGACCACCGCGCTCGGCGCCGCGTTGTTGGCCGGCATGGGCGTGGGCCTGTGGAAGTCGCCCGCGCAGCTCGAACGCGTGCGCCAACGCGATCGGGTATTCAAGCCGAAGATGAAGCCGGAGCAGCGCGAAGCGCTCTATCAAGGCTGGCGCCGCGCGGTCGCGGCAGTGCGTTCACTCGGCGCGTAGCGCGGCGCTCTCACGGCATTGAGTTCGGCACCTCCTCAACTATTGCGCCGCGAAGCCCCAAATTTTCTGCACTGAATGCATCGGCGGCGGCCTGTTCGTAGAGTTGGTCCATCTGTTCGTGAAGGGCGAGCAAAGCGGAGAGGCGCTGGATCATCGATCGGAAATGGCGCGCGTCGGCGAGCGTCAGCGTCCGGCAGTTCGGATCTTCAGTGCGACGGTAACCCAGCCACTTCTTGAGCACGGGGTAGCCACCGAGTTCATACTGCCAGACTCGCTGGGGCACGTTGGCGAAGAGGACATCGGGATTGATGTAGAGGTCGCCGGTGCGCGGCCCCCACGCCGGTATCGCCTGCTCCGCCGCGGTAAACGATCGCTCGACCCACTTGCCTTTTCCCCCACCGAAGTACGCGATGGTGACCGCGAAGGTCGGCAGCCGCCACAGCACCACCATTGAGCTTGCGCAGGACACCGAGTCCGCGTGTTCCCGGCACACCGAGAATCATCTCGATCGCCTCATCCGCGTCGGCGAGCGGATCGAGCAGCGTCGCCACTTGCTCGCCGAGCTTCACCAGCCGCAGAAAGAGATCGTGATCGTTCGGTATCGGCACATGTGCCCAGTCTTGCGCGATGGCATCCTTATGATCGGCTTCGTAGCTCGGCGCGTGCATGACAGCCAGCGCACAGCGAAAGAGCTGGCCCACGAGGCGCTTGGCTTCATCGTCTTTAGGACCGCCAGCTAGATTCCAAGCTCCTTTGAACTTCTCCCACGCACGCAGCGGAAGATTGGCCGTGCGCGCCGTTACCAAGGTGCCCGAGCGCGATTCGCGCGGAAAGCAGACCGATCCGCGATCGTGCAGATGAAGGTCGACTAGACTGCGCGCGAGAATCGGCCGTGTCTCTGACACTTGCCAGTGGCTGGGGAACGGCGACTAGGAACTCGTTGTCGAGTAAGTTGTCCCAGAACTCCGGGCGGCGTCGGTTGAGTAGCTTCGAATTCGTCTCATAGTAAGTCCACCATGAGTCGAGCGGAAGCCGCAGGTACGGGACGAGCTGACTAGAGCTGAAGTTTCAGCGCCCTCGCAGTTGTGTCCAGACGGCCTTCGGGTCGTATCCGGCACGCTTGGTCATGAGCGTCGGGAAAGCTTGTTGAAGCGCTTCGAAGCCGGACGCAGAAAAGTGCCGAGACATCCGCGCCGCCAGTGCGTCGCGATCAGTGTCCGCGACGCTACCTTCCAAGCCGCGGTTGGGATTCACGCCTTGAAACGATGTCGGAAACAGTTCGTCGAGGCCAGGCCACGCTTCGAAGCCTGCGCTGAGGTCACGGGGCGAGAACATCCAGCGATTGGCTTGGCTCGCGTGGAACGTCTCGTATCGCGTGGCTCTTCGGGTTGCTTGGCGGCACTGCGTTGGCGTGTTGGCTCCCAGGATTCGAGATCCGCTGAGTCGTGAAGGGCGCTGCGCTTCGCGTCGGCTCGGCCCCAAAACTCGCGGTAGTGCACTGACGTCTCGGTCGGGGTTGTGGGAGGGCGCTGTCGCTTCGAGAAAGTTGTGATGCACGTTCCGACCTGAATTCCGCGGGGGTCCTGGTTGGTCGTGAAGATACTCTGGTCGGAGCTGCCCCCACCTGGCAGGCCTTGAGGGATGATCTTGCCCGTGCGGTACTTGTCGCCGTTCAGATTGTCGATCCACACCTCGTGAAAGTTCCTCTAGAGAGACTCGCGCATCAGTGGATGCGAGCGCCCTGTGAGGTAGGAGGAGTTCGGAATGTAGGAGACAACGCCGTACTCGGCAGTTTCGCCAATACGTTTCTCCGCGAGGCGAAAAAAACGACTGTACAGGTCGTCGAGCAATTGTTTGCGGACACCCCAGCGCAGGTACAAGAGGCTTTCTCCATCTTGGACCAGAACGGGCGTGCCGTCGGGGTTCACTACCTCGTCACCTTAGCGGTCGCGCTTCTTGCGACGATGAATGCCCTTGTAGTGGTCGACCAGACCGGCTTCTTCCGATAGCGCCGCGCCGGCAAACCGATTGTAGGGCGGGTTGCCGAGAATCACGATGATCTTCGCATCGCGCTTCACACTTTGCGCGAGGTCGTGCTCTTCTTGCAACTCGCTTCAAAACCACCCAGTACCGACCAACGGCGGGGGGCAGGTCACCCGAGCGTACCTCGAAAGGCAGGTCTCGGCTTGCCAGCAGCCTCGTCCAAAGTTCCTTGATGTGCGGGTAGTAGGTGTCTTCGGTTGTCGAGGATGAGCGGTACGGGGTACAATGAACAGATCTCCTTGACGAAGCCCGCGCCGCCGCTCTCAAGGTCGTTCACTTCAGCACCTCGATCTCCCCGCATGCATGTGCTGACGTTCTTGCGCACAGCACGTCTCCATGTTTCTCTCGCTCGGAGCCATCCCGAGCACAAGTTGAACCGCGCCGCTCCGGCTTGGCCGTCGTCGAGAGCGCCTTGTGCGTGGAAGTGGCGCAGGACTCGAACGAACTCGGTCGATCATCTCGTCCTTGAGCCGCCTGGCGGGGTCTAGTAAGAGCGCCATCGGAGGACTCGCAATGCAGGACGGACCGTACTTCGACGACTTCACCGCCGGGCAAGTCATCAAACACTGGCCGGGTCGTACCATTCGAGACTTCGACGATACTTGGTTCACCTTGATGACGATGAACACCAACCCGATTCATTTCGACGATCACTACGCCAGCCAAACCCAGCACGGGAAGTGTCTGGTCAACGGCATCCTAGTGTTCGCCATCACCGTCGGCATGAGCGTGCGCGACGTGAGTCAGACCGCGCTGGCCAATCTCGAATACGAAACCGTGAAGCATCTTGGTCCGACTTTTCACGGCGACACGATCTACGCCGAGACCGAAGTCTTAGAGACCATTCCATCGAAGTCGCGCGATGACCGCGGGGTACTGTACGTGGAAACCCGCGCGTGGAATCAGAAGAACGAGCCGGTGCTGTCGCTCCGCCGCAAAGTGTTGGTGCCGCGCCGGCCGAAGTCGTGAGTCGTTTTCGCGACTCGTGTTCAAGGCCATCGACGAGCACGAGCCACGAACACGATGCACGAAGAGGAGGTGCCCGATGCCACGATCCGCTGATGAGTTCGCCAATCGCCTGTGGGCGATCGTTGATGCGAAGACGTTCGTGCGGCATCCCTTCTGGGGACGCGTCGCCAGCGGCGCCGTGACGCGCGAACAGCTCGCGCAGTGGGCCGCTCAGTACTACCTGCGCGCCCGCGAGTTCTCACGCTGGCTGAGCGCGATCCACTCGCGGTGTCCCGATCAAGCCGTGCGCAACTTCATCGCCATCAATCTGTACGAAGAGCACGGCGACTTGAAGCCGGAGCGCGATCATCCGGCGGTGTATCGCAAGTTCACCCGCGCGCTCGGCGTCAGCGACGCGGAGTTAGAGGCCACGCTACCGCTACCCGAGACCCAGGCGTTCGTCGATCGCATGTTCCAGATCTGCCAGCAGGAGCCGTTCGTCGTTGGCCTCGCCGCGATCGGCGTCGGCATCGAAGGCAACGCGCGCCCGCGTCCGGAACGCCACGGTCAGGGCCTCGGCTTCATCGGCTTGTTCAAGCGCCTCTATCAACTCGATGACGACGCCGTGGAATTCTGGACGATGCACACGGTAGTCGACTGCGATCACAGCGAGCGCTGCATGAACATCATCACGCAGCACGCGACCAGTGATGATCTGCAGACGCGCTGCGAGACTGCGGTGCGGCAAACGCTGCAAGCGTGGCGGTTGTTCTTCGATGGGTGCAATCGCGCGTACTTGAGCTAACCTTCCAGCAATCGCCGGATTGTTCGCGCATAGAACTGCGGATCGCCGGCGGCTTCCGCGAGTGATTCGGCACTCTCCAATCGGCCGCGCCGCGCGGCGGCTGCGATGCGGCGAGCCAGCGACAACGGCCGGGTCGGATCGCCGCCCCAGCCGAGCACGCCGATCGGCATCCGCAGGGCGGCGATCGGCGAGAGGCTGTCGAACAGCACCCACTTGGGCACGGCGCGATGCGCGGCGACAAAGCTGTCGAGTTGGTGATGGCTCCAGTGCGCCGTCACCACCTGCGCGATGCGGCGCGGGATGCCGCGTCCCATGGCCCCGAGCGCGACGGCGTCGGCTGCCGCCTGCAAACCGTACTGCGCGGCGAAGTCGGCAAGCGCCGTGATCATCTCGCTAGCCGGATTGGCCTCGTCGGCGCTCGTCGGCGCAATCAGCAGCAGATGCTGCACGCGTTTGGGGTGCACCGTCGCAAACAGCAGGGCGGTCGCCGCGCCCATCGACTCGCCGGCGACGATCGCCTGCGGCACACCCACATCATCGAGCACCGCCACCATGTCACCAACCATCCGGCGCGGATCGTAGCGGGCTTGGTCGGTCACCGGCGTCGAGCTGCAGTGCCCGCGTTGATCGAACACGATCACTTGAAAGCTCTCGGCAAGCGGTTGCAGGAGTTGGCGCGCCTGATGCCGGCACGAACCCAAGCTGTGGGCAAACAGCAACGCCGGGCCCTTGCCGAATACCTCGACGGCAATAGTCAGATCATCGCTGCGGACGGACCGCGGTTGCTGGCTCATTCGCGTGCGCTCTGCCGTGCTGTTTCTATCATGATCGGTCGCCGGTGAAAGCCGCGCTGCAATGCGAATGGCGCCGCCGCGATCGCCGAGATCCGGCAATATCCGGCGAGATTCTGGGATGTCGCACAGTCAAAGCCGTGACCAATCACGTCGCTCCGGTGTCAGCCGGATAACAGCCGAGCCCGATTTTCCCGCGTTGGATGCGGCCGGCGTGACTCGCGGTGCGCTGGCACGTGACTCGCTCCAATGATCATGGTGTCATCCATCGGGTTAAAGGTAGCGGAGCGGTTCCCGATCGCCACGACTGGCGAGGGCGACGAAAGCGTGCGCCCGGCAGCAGGGGCGTCGGTGTCGGCAACCGAGGAAGATCTCGCACCCAACCGCGCGCCGGAACACACAGCACTTGCCGGGCTAGTGATGCAGTCGCTGCCCGCGTTAACAGCGCTCGCCAGCGCGTTGCTCACCGCAATCTTCGCGGCCGCGCAACCCTGGCTGACCCCAGCGCCACTGCTCACCGTGTTGGTGGTCGCCGTTCTTGCGGCGCCGCTCTTGGTGCCACAGCCACTGTGGGGACCGGCACTCACGGCGAGCGCAGCGGGTCTGGGTTGGTGGCTCAGCGGCCTGCCGCACGAGTGGACCGCGCCGGGCGTACTGGGCTTGGCGGCAGTGCTAGGGAGTGCGAGCGTGGCCGTACGCGGTACGCGCGAGCAGCGGCTGCGCCAGTGGATTGCGGACCTTGCCGGCACCGGGCAGCAGTTGGCGGCCGCCAACGCGGCGCAGCACGAAGCCAGCGAAGTCGCGGAAGCGGTGCTGGCGGCCACGCGCGACGTCTCCGCCTCGCTCGACGCCGGCGAGGTGGCCGTGCGGGTCGCGCGCAATGTGTGTTCGCTGACCCAGAGCGTCGCCAGTGCCGTGCTGCTGTGGGATGCGGAGCGCGAAGTCTTCCGCATCGCGGCGGTTGCCGGCGCAGCCGCGGGCGCTGAAGTGCAGCAGCTCGAAGTCAACATGCGCAACGCGCCGCAGCTACACAGCGCGCTCAGCGAGGGGATGGCCGACATCCCGCGCGCGGCGCTGCACGATCCGGTTCTTGATGCGCTGATGCGCCGCTGGAAAGCCTCGGCGATTCTGGCGGCGCGATTGCAGCGCGGCGACCGTGTGCTCGGGCTCGTGATCACGGCCCGCCGCGGAGTGGCACCGGCCTCGGCCAAGGCCTGCCGCATCCTCAGCGGGATCGCCCTGCAGGCGGCCGCCGCGCTTGAGATTGCCAACCTCGTCAACGATCTGAAGATGGCCAGCGCGCTACGCGAAGAGTTCACCGCCACCATGTCGCACGAACTACGCACGCCGCTCAACGTCATCATGGGCTACACGGAAATGCAGCGCGAGGGCATGTTCGGCGACCTGACCGAGGACCACCTGGATACCCTCAAGCGCGTTCAGGAACAGTCGGTGCAGTTGCTCGACTTGATCCAAGCCACCCTCGACGTGGGCCGACTCGAGCGCGGGCTGATGTCGGTCGAGCTACGCGAAGTCAACGTGCGCGACGTGGTGGAGCGTATGTTCGCGGCGATCCCGGGCGCCTGGCGCAAGGCGGGTGTCGAGTTGAATTTCCGCGTCGACGGTACGGTGGCGCGCATGCGCAGCGACGCCGGCAAGTTGCAGGTCGTGCTGCGCAACCTCATCCACAACGCGCTGAAGTTCACCGACGCTGGCCAAGTGTCACTCACGGTCACCGCCGATCCCGATGGCGGCCGCGTCCACTTCGTCGTGCAGGATTCCGGTCGTGGCATCGCCGCGCAGGATCTCAGTGTGATCTTCGACATGTTCCGCCAATCGTCGGATCGCGATCCGGCGGTCGGTGGCGTCGGCCTCGGTCTGTACATCGTCAAGCGGCTGGTGAGCTTGCTCGGTGGCGAGATCGACGTGCGCAGCGCACCCGGCCGCGGGGCCACGTTCCGCATCCACTTGCCGACCGGCGGCCCGCATGCCGCGTCCGCCAAGCCTCCAACCCTCGGCTCGCGCGCGGTCCGCGTTACCGCCTAGTTTCGCTCGCGCGCGTCTCCCACCGATCAGGTCGTCTCGGCCATCGCCGGCGTCGGTACTGGCGGCGCTTTTTTCTCCGCCTCCCACGCTTGAAACGCATCGCGGTCCCAGAGCGCGATCGCGGTGGTCGTCAGTCGGCGCTCGGCGCCCTCGCCTTGCCACACGAAGCGGACCGAATAGATGCTGTGCTCGTCCTTCCAGCCATAGATCTCGTGCGTGCGCCCGGCCTTGTCGGTTTGGTTGTCGCCGTTGAGGCTGGGACGACCGTAGCGCGCCAGATGATCGTTCAAAAAGGTCCAGACGTTTGCGCCGACATCGCTCTCGTAGGCAAGCGACACGACGCGGTCGTGAACGAAGTAGACTTCGAGCTTCGCCGGTGTGTCCGCCGGCGCTTGCGCCGGTGAGCAGACGCGGAACCCTTCCGGATTGTCGTGGCAATCGAGCGCGCCGAGCTTCGCTTGCACGTCGCTCAGGCTGGCGCCGAGCGCGAGGCCGGCGACGACTCGCGGCAGCGGTTCTTGGGGAACGGCTGCGGCGGGTGGCGCGGGTTCTTGCGCCGACGGTTGCGCCGGAGCCGCGGGCGCGACGGGCGCGAGTGCGGCCTGCTCGGGCGGCGGTGAGGACTCGCACGCGGCGAGGAACACCGCGATTATCAACCCAGCGATTTGTTTCATCAGGGACGCAGTCGTTCGAGCATGCGCGGAAACGGAATCGTCTCGCGGACGTGATGTAGGCCGCAAATCCAGGCGACCGCACGCTCAATCCCCATCCCGAATCCAGCGTGCGGCACGGCGCCGTAGCGGCGCAGGTCGAGGTACCAACTGAACGCATCCATCGGCAGTTGGTGCTGCGCGATCTTGCAAGTCAACACGTCCAAGTCGTCCTCCCGCTGTCCGCCGCCGATGATTTCGCCGTAGCCTTCGGGCGCCAGCACGTCGACGCATAGCGCCACCCGCGGATCATTAGGGTCGGCCTTCATATAGAAGGCCTTGCTCTCGACCGGGTAGCGATGGACCAGCACGGGCCGATCGAAGTTCGATGCCAACGCGGTCTCTTCGTCGGCGCCCAAGTCGGCGCCCCACGCCACCGCGAAGTCTTTACGCTGGAGAATCTCGATGGCGTCCGCGTAGGCGATGCGTGGAAAGGGTTTCTGTACGCGTTCGAGCGCCGTCACATCGCGCTCCAGCGTCTCCAACTCGCGGCGCCGGTTCTGCACGATGCGCTGCACAATGTAGACGATGAAGTCCTCCGCCAGGTCCATGTCGCCGGCGAGATCCATGAACGCGACTTCCGGCTCGACCATCCAGAATTCGGTGAGGTGGCGACGCGTTTTGGATTTCTCGGCCCGAAACGTCGGACCGAAACAGTACACCTTGCCGAACGCCATCGCGCCGGCCTCGACGTAGAGCTGGCCGCTCTGCGTGAGGTAGGCCTTCTCGTCGAAGTAGGCAGTTTCGAACAGCGTGGTGGTGCCTTCGCACGCCGCCGGGGTGAAGATCGGCGCATCGATGAGCGTGAAACCGCGGTCGTCGAAGTAGTCGCGGCAGGCGCGAATGATCTCGCTGCGCACGCGCAGGATCGCGTGCTGGCGGGCCGAGCGCAGCCACAGGTGGCGGTGATCGAGCAGGAAGGCCACGCCGTGCTCTTTGGGTGTGATCGGATACTCCTGCGCGGCGTGGACGACCTGCAGATCGCTGACGCTCATCTCAAAGCCGAGCGGTGCGCGCGCATCGGCGCGCACGGTGCCGGTCACGACAAGCGACGACTCTTGCGTGATGTGGTCCGCAAGCGCGAACTGCTCGGGCGGCACGTCGTTCTTGAACATCACGCATTGGAGAATCCCGGTGCCATCGCGCACCTGCAGAAAGTGCAGCTTGCCGCTCGACCGCTTGTTGTACAGCCAGCCCTTGAGCGTAATCTCCTGCCCGTCATGCGCGGCGATGTTCTCGATGTAAACGTAGGCCATGCGTGGGCGATCGAACTACCACAGCCCCACTCGCAAAGCACCAGGCAGTGCGGCGCCGGCGGCAACAACATCGTTCATGGTGGCGATACGCTGTAGCGCGCACCGCCGCGCACATCATCTCGCGCCCCACCGGCGGCGCCAGCGTCATTCCTCGGTGAAGTCTCCGAAATCGTCAGCCTCTCATCGCTCCGCACGCTCGCGTGTCGCACGCGCAGATAAGCGCCGCGCCGGCAGGCATCGGGCACACGCGTTGCTCTCTTGACTGATCGTTAGTGCGCTCGAACGCGGCGGGCTGCGAAACCCGGCGCGTCACTGAGCCAATGCTCACAGAGGCCGTCCCCGTGCCACGGCGGGTGACGGCCGTTGTGTTTCTGGAGACACCGATGATGCACTGGCAACTCCGATTGCTCACCACGCTGATACGATTGGCCTGCGTCGCCCCGTCGGTCGCGCACGCTGCCACCTACTTTGTCGCTCCCGCTGCCGCCGCGGGCGCCGCCGGACGGACCGACCAGCCCTTCCGCACCATCTCCAGCGCGATCGCGCAGGTCCAACCGGGTGACACGGTGGTAGTGACGCCAGGCATTTATCGCGAGGCGCTCGTGATCCAACGCGCAGGTCGAGCCGATGCGGTGATCACTATTCGCGGATTGTCCGGTGCCGTGCTGCAGAGTCCGGACGCGAAGCGCAGCTACTCGGCGTTCGATGTTTCCAGCCGCGCTGCGTACGTGCGCGTCCAGGGTTTCGATCTCACCGGCGGGTTCGCTGAAACCATCTTCGTGCGCGCCGGCGCGCACGACATCGAACTGTCCGGCCTCACCATTCACGACAACCAGACCGGCATCTGGGTCGCCGGCGCGACGCGAGTGACCCTCCGCGACGTGGTGCTGCAGCACAACTTCCGCACCGGCGTGCGAATCTTCGCCGGCGCCCACGACGTGCAGATCATCAACACCCGCAGCGAAGCCAACGACGATGGCGCCGGCTGCGACGGTGCGTCTGACGGCTTCAACGTCGACACCGGGTGCAGCAACATCGTGTTCGACAACGCCAGCGCAATCGGCAACTCGCAAGACGGCTTCGATTTGCAGGGATCGAACATCACCGTGCTGCGCGCCACCAGCCGCGGCAATCAATGCTCGGGCGTCAAAGTCAGCGACAGCGCATACA
Source organism: Deltaproteobacteria bacterium (assembly GCA_016178705.1). Taxonomy (NCBI): domain Bacteria; kingdom Pseudomonadati; phylum Myxococcota; class Myxococcia; species Deltaproteobacteria bacterium. The sequence continues at coordinate 327,074 of JACOST010000030.1, forward strand.
TCGAAAACGCCGTGATCGACGGCAATCGCACCGGACTCAACATTACCGGCCCCGTCGGTGGAGAGACCACGATCGCGTTCAGTACCGTGGTGAATAACGATCTCGGCGTGCGGGCAATCGGCGGCGGATACACACTCACGCTGACGGACAGCGTGGTGAACGGTCCGGGCAAGGCGCTCGATTTCGCGCCCGGCGTCACGCTGCTCGAAGCTCGCAATATTTTCGCCCGCCCCAATTTGCACGAGCGGTTGATTGTGCAGGAGACTGCCCCAACGGCCACGGTGTTTTCGGGCGAGGACGTCAATCACGGCACGTGGACGCGGGCTAGCGCCCAGGGTCGCGGCACAATGGCCGGCGATCCACGGCTGGAGGCTGGAACGTACACACCGGCAGCGACCAGTCCGGCGCTCAACAGCGCCGAGGCGTCCACGTCGGTCACCGTCGATCACGACGGCAATCCGCGCCCGGCGGGCGGAAAATTTGATCGCGGTGCGATCGAGCGCCAGAGCGTCGCACCGCAGTTGCGTGTGCGAAGGGCAGCGGTCCGATCCGGCAGCGACGGCTGCGGCCCAGCGCAGGTTCGCGCGGATCTGCAGTTGCCAGGTCCGTTCGACCCCCGCACGGATGCGCTCACCATCAACTTAAGCGGAGCGCAAGGCGAGGTTGCCACCCTCGCCTTCGCACCTGGTCGACTGCGCATGAGTGCGAAGACGCCCGGCGCGTATCGCGGTCTGCTGCGACGGGCGGACGGCGCCGTGCTGCGCGTGTCCATACGAGAACAAGCCAGGCGTCAACAGACCGCTGGCTACGCCGTCCGGCTCAGCGGTCGCGATCTCGATACCTGGCGCGCGCCCGATGGCGCACTCACGCTCGACGTGACGGCTGGCGCCTACCGTGTCTGCAGCACTACCGCGTTGCACGGCAGCGCGGGTCACTTCGCAATGCCCTAGCCTAGTCGTCATTGGCTTGACCTGCCGGCGTGGCCGTGCCAGACGCAGCGGCTACTTGCTTGGCCGCCATGCCCGTGCACTTCCGCGATGCCGTCGCTCTGATCACCGGCGCCTCCAGTGGTATTGGGAAGGATCTCGCCCTCCGCCTGGCCGAAGAAGGAACGCGCACGGTCCTGGCCGCGCGCCGCGAAGACAAACTCAATGAAGTGAAGCAAGCCTGCGAGCGCCACGCCCCGTCGTTGGCGCTCCGTTGCGACGTGCGCGACCGCGCGCAAGTGGACGCGATGGTCGCGCAGGCGCACGCCCACTTCGGCCGCATCGACATTCTCGTCAACAACGCCGGCTACAGCCGCTGGACGCTAGCGAAGGACGCCCCGATCGACGAGTACGAAGATCTGATGCGCACCAACTTCTTCGGTTTGGTGTACTGCACCAAGGCGGTGCTGCCATTGCTGCTGGCGCAGCGCTCGGGGCATATCGTCAACATCTCCTCGATTGCCGGGCGGCTCGGCACGGCGCACCACACACACTATTGCGCGACCAAGTTCGCCACCGCCGGATTCACCGAGAGCCTGTGGTACGAGCTGCGCGGCACTGGAGTCGGCATCACGCTGGTGAATCCCGGCGTGATCGATACCGAACTGTTCGAGCACGAATCGTTCAGAGAATTCCCGGCGGCCAATCGCGCCCGTATGATTCCGGTGCGCCAACTTACCGAAGCGATCCTCGACGCGATCCGCCGCGATCGCCCCGAGATCACGGTGCCGCGCTACATGGCGCTCGGCACCGTGGTCCGGCATCTCGCGCCCGGCTTGTTCCGCCGCATCATGGCGCGCCAGAGCGTATGACGCCTCGGCGGTTCAAACTCATCAACAACCTGGCCGTGGCTACCCTCGTGTCGCTGAGTTGCGTCCGTGGCAGCGATGCGGCGACGCTGCCCGTGTACCACGACGTCGTCGGTGAAGAGATCCACTACACGGTTCAGGCCGGCGACTCACTCGCCCGCTTGGCGCCCAAGTTCGGCATGAGCGTGAAGCTCGCCGCGGCGATGAACAACCTCGTCGATCCGCGCAAGCTGCGCCTTGGACAGCCGTTGGTATTCTCCAACCGACACATCGTCGCGAAACTCGCGGACGGGTTGGTCATCAGCATCGTCGACCGCACGTTGTACTGGTTCAAGGCCAACGAACTGATCGCGCAGTTTCCGGTCGCGGTCGGCAAAGCGGATTGGGAAACGCCACCGGGTCGTTTCAAAATTCTGAGCCGTCGGCGCAAGCCAACGTGGCACGTTCCACCCGCCATTCAGGCTGAGATGCGCGAAAAGGGGGAACCGGTGAAAACCAGCGTGCCGCCTGGTCCTGACAATCCACTCGGCGAGTACTGGCTCCAGTTGTCGGCAGGCGACTACGGCATTCATGGTACCAACGCACCGTGGAGCGTCGGCCGGTTCGCCACGCACGGATGCCTGCGCCTGCGCCCGGCGGATGTCGAGCGCTTGTTCAAGGAAGCGCCCAACGACACGCCGGTGTGGGTGATGTACGAGCCGATCAAACTGGCCAGCCTGCCCGACGGCCATGTGCTGATCGAGGCGCACGACGACATCTACAAGCGCGCCGGTGCGCTGGTGAGTCACTTCGACGAACTGGTCGAGCAGGCTGGCTTGACCAGTCGTATCGATCTCACGCACGCCCACGTTGTCATCAAAGACGCGTGGGGCGTTGCGATCGACGTCACGCAGTCGGAGTCGCCAGTCATTGCACCGACGCCGTCACCTCCAGCGCCCACGCGGTCTCCAGCAGGACCTTCCCCCTTGCCATCAACCCCCGCAGCGTCACCCGTCTCGCCCACGCCCTGATTTGACCTCGCCCCGGCGGGCGCGTAGCATCGCCACCTCATGCGGCGGCAGTGGAAACGTATCGTCTGGGCACAGGTGCTGGTGCTTGCCTGTTTGGTGTGGCAAGCGGATTTTTCGATCGCGGACAGCGGCCGGAGCCCGCAACGTACGGCCCGCATTCGCCTGAGCCACTTGGCATTCTCATCGTCCTCGTTGCCCGATGCTGTCAGCGACGCCGAGGCCATTCAGTTCCCGGCGCGTAATCCGGCACGCGATGCGATGAAGACTGCAGTGTCGGCACCCGCGAGCCGAAGCATCCTGCGCACTCCGATTCGGCTCATACTGCGGCGTGAATATTCTCCAGTGCGCCGGTTCGTACACTGCGGTACGCACCGACCGGCCGCTGACAACCCGCCGGCTTAACTCGCTCCCTTGTTGACGTGTCGGCGTCGTACGACGCCACTGGTAGAACGCGCCGGTGATCCGGTTGGCGGTGTGACTACGCGCCGTCGGTCGCGCACCACCGGCTTCATGGAGCGAGCATCATGTTGAAACATGTCGTTGCGATTCAATCCGTCGTCTTCGCCAATTCGCTTGCGGACCGTGAGCGGGATCGGCTAGGCAGAACCCCAGAAACCGATGAACAGCCCTCTGCGGCGCCATCTCCAAAGGAGTCCCGCCACGTGCTGCCGATTCGAGAACTAATCGACCGCATGAAAGAGCACTACGCCGAGCACCCCGAGCGCTATCAGCGCTACGGAGATTACCTGCTCTACGGTGGGGTCGTGCTTACGCTGTTGGTCGCCGCCTATATCCTCCTCGTCAGCAGTTGAAGGGGGCAGGTTGCTCAGGGTCGGGCTGCCGTGTCGGAATCGATCGCTTTCCGCGCGTTCGAATACCACGCCGACGCGTCGCTGCGTCCGGCACCGTATCGTTTCGTTGGTTCGCTAACCAACGGCTGGGATATTGAGCGCGCCGGTGCTCAACATCTGCAGCTCGGCCCTGGGTATCGACTCTTGCGCGTGAGCCACTGCGGCGTGTGCTCCACCGATCTCGCGCGCCGCCACTTGCCGTTTCCCCTACCGCAAGTGATCGGCCACGAAGTCGTGGCCCACGACGAATCCGGCGCCGCGGTGGCCGTCGAGATCAACGCCTCGCACGCCGCGCGTGGCCTGGCGTGGCGACAGTGGTGCGCGTTCTGCCGTCGCGGTCTCGACACCCATTGCCCCGAGCGCGTGGTGCTCGGCATCCACGATTTGCCGGGTGGGTTCGGACCGTGGGTGCTCGCGCCGACAGCCAACATCGTGTCGATCCCGCCGACCATTTCGGCGAAGACGGCGACGCTGATCGAGCCGTTCGCCGCGGCGTTGCACGCCGTGCAGGCGTGCGACCCACGTGACGGTGATCGCATCGCGGTGCTCGGTCCGCGGCGACTGGGCTCGCTGGCGATCGCTGCGCTTTCCGCGTGGCGCAGACAATCGGGCCGGCGCTACCAAATCCTTGCGATCGCCCGCCATGCCGAACTGCGCGCGCTGGCGCGCACGCTCGGCGCCGACGATGCAATCGATGTCGACGCCGCACAATCGCTGCACGACGTCGCCGACTGCGTGGTGGAGACCACCGGCAGTCCCAGCGGTCTGGTGCTCGCGATTCAGCTCGCCACTCGCGAGGTCCACGTCAAGTCGACCACCGGGCAACCGACACTCGGGCTCGCGCATCTGACCGAGATGGTCGTCGATGAGATTGCGCTCGAAGCATTTCGGCGTTCGGGCGCCCAACGATTCGAGGGACTAGCGGCTGTACTGGGTGATGTGCCGATCACGGTCCGGCGCGACCTGGAATCGCGGGGACTCCGAGTGGTCACCGCGGCCAGCGCCAACGAGCTCGCTTCCATCGTCGCGATGGAACCACTCGGAGGTGCCGATGTGGCCGTGGTGACGTCGCTCGCCGGCATCGACGCAGCAATCCGGCCGCTCACCAGTGTCGAACGCGGTCTCGTGCGAGCACGTGGCACGATACTGGTTGCGGATGTCGATCAGCCGCGCGATGGATTGCTCGCCGCACTGCTCGACAAAGGTCTCCGCATCAGCACCACCCGTTGCGGTGATTTCCGCGCGGCGATCGCGTTGCTCGCTGATCCGGTCGGTGGTTTGGGACACCAGCTCGGAGAACTGATGGTGACCGACGTGCTGCCCGCGGCACGCCTGGCCGAAGCCTTCGCCATCGCGGCCAGTCCACGCAGCATCAAGGTCGTGGTCACGCATCCTGGCGGATTGAAGGTCTGACCTAACGGATCATTTCGCGGCTTTCGCAACTTCAATCTCGTTGGTGACGAACTCCTCCGGCGTCCGCTCGATGCGCGGCTCGCAGGTGGTGAGGTGCACGTGTACGCGCCGCCCGGCTGGCATCAGGTCGGCGTCGGCGACCCGTAGCAACGATCTCCCGGGTTCAGCAATCACTAGGCAATCGCCATCGGCCTTTACTTCACCTTCGGGCGCGAGGTGTACCGCGGTGCGGCGATTGCCATCCACAACTTGAGCCGTCGCGGCGACGCGCAGCGGGAAGGCGGTGATGCTGTAGAGTTGCAGCGTCGCGCCGCGAAACTGTTCGTAGCGATCGAAGTCGGTGCGCGCGAAGATGCGCGCGTTGCCGCCGGAGAGGTTCTGGTCGACCTTCGAGGTCGCCTGCTCCCAGAAGCGCGGCGGGCCGACGTCGACGTGGAGGAAGTTGCCGTCCTTGTAGAAGCCGACGCCGCAACAGTTGAGTTTGCGAATGCGCTGCCACAACTGGCGCTGATTGACCCCGATGAACTGCACGTCGGCGGCGAGTCCCTGCGTGTGCAACGAGGCGCTGGCGGCCTTGCCGCCCTGTGCGCGGATGGCGCTGTTGTAATCGGGACTGCGATAGCCCGACGCTAGTCGCAGATGGCGGGGCTTGGCCCAGTCTTCCAGGTAGTCGAGCTGTTCGATCAAGCGCAACGACACGTCGCCTTCGCGATCATCACCGCGCGAACGCAGAAAATGCGTGAGTCGCGCCAACGCGTCGGCGTCGTAGGAGCCGTCGGCACGGCGGAAGCGCGCCTGCACGCGCGCACCGTTATGCGCGTCTTCCAACCTCAGCGTACCGTTGCCCATGAAGAAGAAGCGCGGCGGCGCGCCGTCGGCATATGCGGGGGCAAGCATGGCAAGGGTCAGCAGAATCCCGGCGAAGAGTCGGTGCATCGCGGCTCCTCAGCCTTCCGCTCTGTCGGCAGCAGAGGCGGCCCTTGCCTCGCTCATCCGCCGCCGCAATCCTCGGTGCGTGCGCGTGAACAACGTCACCATCACCGCCGCCGAGCAGACGTTGCCCACCGCGACGCTGATGAACACCGCACGATCGGCCATCCCAAGCCATTGCGTGCAGACCAGCGACACCGCCAATACCGCGATCACGCGTACGGTCATCAGCATCAACGGCAGCGTCGCCCGGCCGAGACCTTGAAAGGCGAACGCGATCACCATCGATACGCCAACGAACGGATATGACGGTCCGATGATGCGAAAGTACTGCTCGCCCACCGCGTGGATGCCGGGATCATGGGTGAAGATGTTCAGCCACAACTCCGGCCGCCAGCACAGCAGCGCCGAGGGCACCGCCAACACACTGACAATCATCGCGCCGGCTCGCACCACATACGCACGCGCCCGATCGGGCCGCTGCGCGCCGGTCGCCATGCCGACCAAAGTGAGCACCGCCGCACCGAAACCGTAGGCGAGGGTCAGCATGAGGAAGTCGAGCCGTGTGCCCAATCCGTACGCCGCCAAGTGCGCATCGCCCAACCGCGCCAGCACGCCGGTGAGCGTCATGATGCCGACGTAGCTGATCAGGGTCGAGAGCGACGCAGGAATTCCGACGCGCAGAATTTCCGCCAGCGGCGCCATCGTGAAGCCGCGCAGCCGCAGCGCCGGCGTCACCATGCTGCGCCCGCTGAACACGTAGTAGGCGCGCGGCACGGTCGCGATCAGTTGACTCGCCAACGTCGCCATCGCCGCACCCGGCAGATTCAGACCCAACCAGAACATGAACACCGGCGTGAGCACGATCTGCAGCAGAATCGACATCGTCGACCACACGGCGGCGACCCGCACGTTGCCCTCGCCGCGCAGAATGCTGTCGAGCATACCGCCGACAAATGTGATCGCCGCGCCGCCGAAGAGGACCTGGGCGAACACCGTCGCCCGCTCCAGCACCACCCCGGTGCCGCCCATCAAGCGGAACAACGCTGGGCCGCCGACCAGAATTCCGAGACCGAAGAGCGCACCGGTGGCGACGCTCAGCACCAGCGCATGCTCAGCCACCGCAACCGCGTCGCGTTTGCGGCCGGCGCCGAGCGCGCGCGCCACGGCCGACGCCGCGCCCGAGCCGATCCCACCGCCCATCATCGTGGTCGCGATGAGCGAGAGCGGAAACACCAACGATACGGCGGCGATGGCTTCGGCGCCCAGGCGGCTGACGAAGTAGGTGTAGAGGATGTTGGAGACGGCCGCGATCACCATCACGCCGCTGGTCGGCGCCGCCAGCCGCACAATCGCACGCAGCGGCGGTGCGGCAAGCAATCGCTCCGGTTCCGCGCGCCGCGGCGGCGAATTCGACGCGGGCTCGGTGAGCGGCGGCGCAGCGGCGGTCGCTGGGCGATTCATTCGCGCTCCGGTTTACTGTCGGTCGTGCGCTCATACCCCGAGCAGGTGCGCACGGGCAGCCGCGGATAGCGCGCGTAGCGTTCATCATCGGCACTGCGCCGGCACATGACGAAGCTGGAGCCGCGCTCACTGCGGACCCATCGCACGTGCGCGCAGTCGGCACACAACCCACTCTGTTTTGGTGCGCCGGCGATGTCGCTCATAGTTCAACCGCACGTCGCGCGCCGGCGGCAGCGGTCGCGATACTCGCCACAAATTCGCAGACCACGGTGGCGACTCGGTCCTTGTCGTAGTCCACGCTGATGACGTGAAAGCTGTTGTCGAGTAACTCGACGCGCGGCGGCGTCGGCAACCGTTGCTGCAGAAAGCGGACGTTGTCGAGCGGACACGTGTGATCCTGCCGCGCATGCAGCGCGAGCACGGGCTGGCGCACGGCGGGGACCATCGCCCGGGCGGCCCGCTGCAGGTCGATGAAACTGACGAGCGCGCACAGCGGCACGGTGTCGTAGGCAGGGCTCGCGCCGCGCGCAACCGGATCGGCAATATCGCGCCCGGGCTTGGCGATGCGCTGCCAGCGCGTCGGCAACAGTGCGCCGGCCAACCGCAATATCGGCAACACCGGCAGCATGCGCTCGAGGCGGCGATCGCTCGTCCAGAGTGCGGTCGAGAGCAGCACCACGCCATCCACATCGGCGGCGCGATCGTGCGCCAACTCCAACGCCAGCAGCGAACCCATCGACAACCCGATCACCACCGTCGTCGGACAATGGTGCCGCAACTCCGTGAGACCGGCGCGCGCCGAGTCGGCCCAGTCGCGCCGTGAAGTGTGTGCGAGGTCGTCAACCGAGGTGCCGTGTCCCGCGATGCGCACGCCGGACACCGTGTAGCCGTGCGCGTGCAGGGCCTCGCCGAGGCTGCGCAGCTCCTGCGGCGTTGCCGTGAAGCCGTGCAACAGCAGGCAGCCCACCGGGCCGCCGGGCAGAAAATACGCGCTGATGTCGTTGCTGAGGTTCAGGAGACGTTAGCGGCGCCGCCGCGACGGCACGGTGCCGGTCTCGGACAGACTGGCGAGCACGTCCTGGTTGATTTCAATGTGGGCCCGAGCCTTCAGCTCGTTGACGAACTGCTCGCTGACCAGTCCGCGCCGGCGCTCGATGGCCTGTTGCCGCAGGGTGTCCTTCTGTTCCTCGAACTTGGCGTCATCGGCAGGCACGATTTCTTTGAGCGCCGCGAGCACCGCATCGCCAGTGGCTTGGTACACAGCCGGGGCGATCGGATGATCTTTCGTCAACTCGAAGGCGGCCTTCTTCAGATCCGCTTGCGTGCCGAGCTTGGGAACATAAGCGCCGGCGCGAGTGAACGGGCCAGTCGTCTCGACGGTCAACCCGTTCGCGGTCGCGAAGGCGGCGAAGGTGTTCTGCTGCTTGAGTGTCGCCAGCAAGCCGTCGGCCTTCGCCTTCGCTAACTCCTCTGTCTTCTGCTTGCGGAAGGCCTTGTCGGCGTCATCGCGGACCGCTGCGAGTTCGGGAATGCGCGACGGGATCTTCTCGGCGATGCGGAAGACGTAGAACGCGCCCGGCGTTTCGATCACGTCGGGGATGTCGTTGACCGCGCCGGCGAACGCCGCATCGCTGAGCTTCGCTTCGCGGCCGATGCCGGCGATGAGTTCGGTGCGCGCAAACGCCGGCGGGTTCATCAGGGTCACACCGTTGGCCGCGCCGGCGGCATCAAGCGATCCGCCACCGCTCACCACTTTGTCGCGATCGGCGCGGGCATGGTTGCCGGCGACATCGCGCGAACGGTCCTGCTTGATCGCGTCGACGACCTGGGGACGCACTTGATCAAGCGTGGGAGTTTCGGCGGCGTGCTTGGCTTCGACCTTGATGATGTGAAAGCCGAACGGACTTTCCACCAACTCGCTGATCTGGCCCGGGGCGAGCGCGAACGCGGCCTGATCGAATGCCGGCACCATTTGCCCGCGCTTAAAGAAGCCGAGATCGCCGCCCTTCGACGCACTGCCGGGATCTTGCGAATGCTGCTTGGCCAGTTCGGCGAAATCCGCGCCGCCCTTGGCTTGGGCGAGGAGCGCTTCCGCTTGCGTGCGCACCTTGGCCTTTTCATCGTCCTTCGCATTCGGGCCGAGGTTCAACAGGATGTGGCGCGCCTGCACTTCTTCGGGCTTGTCGAACTTCTCGCGATGCGTGTCGTAGTAATCCTGCGCGTCGGCGTCGCTCACGGTCACTTCGCTCTCAAACGCGGCCGGCTTGTAGGCGAGGAATTCGATGCGCGCGCGCTCCGGTACCCGGAAGTCTTCCTGGTGCGCGTCGAAGTAGGTCTGCAGGTCGGCATCGGTCGGATGCACTTGATCGGCGAAGTCGCTCGCCTTGACGCGCGCGAAGTCGACGTCCACGCGATCGTTCTCGGCGCGGTACTGCTCCTTGAGTTCGGCATCGGTCACCTGCACGCCGGCACCGATGATGTCGTCGATCTTGCGGACGAGCAGTTCATCGCGTTGCGCCAATTCGAACTCGCCGGGCTGAATCGGCGGATTCTGCGCGCGCAGGACGGCGAGGTAGCGCTCCTTGGTGAACGCGCCGCCGTCTTGGAACACCGGCATCGACTGAATCGTCTCGGCCAACTCTTCGTCGCCGACTTGCAGGCCGATGCGCGCCGCTTCTTGCTGCAACAACGAGGTGCGAATCAACTGATCCAACGCCTTGCCGGGCAAATCGAGCGCCTTGAGCATCTCGGGCGGCATGCTGTCCTTGTAGATCTGTTGATACATGCGCTCGAGGTTGGCTTCCGCGCGCCGGAAGTGCGTCGGGTCGATGGTGTCGCGGTTGACGCGCGCGACGACATCGGCGCGGTCGCCCATCATACCGACGCCGGCGCCAATGCCCCAAAAGATGAAGACCAGGACGATGGCCATGAATGTGAACCGCACCCAGGTGGCCCGGGCATTTCTTCGCATGAATTTCAGCACGGGAATGACTCCAGAAGGAGGCGACGATAGATGACGGGTGGAGCGAAAGCAAATTGGTGGATCGCGCGCGTGAACGGTGCTGGCCAGGTCGGCGGCGACTGACGCGCCCCACAAACACACGGCGATCTTGCCGCGATGACAGGCCTATGATAGCCGAGTCGGCGTCTACGGTTTGCTCACCGACGGTCGCATAGCTCAGATGGTTAGAGCGCCTGCCTCACATGCAGGAGGTCCGTGGTTCGAGTCCACGTGCGACCATTCCGCGTCCTTTTCCGAGTCCAGCCGGTTCGAAGAATTCTCATCTTCGTCGCGAACGGTCGCCTGAGAGTCCGAAGTCAACACGATCACGCGCGACGATCCGCCGGGTCTTTTGACGCATTTCCATTGACGGCCTACCATGGGGTATAGGCAGACCGGCCGCCATATGGGGATCTATAGCCACTACCTCGATCAACAGCTCGACTTCCAACAAGTGAGCACTGAGCGGAAGAAACAGCTCAAGCGAATTTCCGAAATCCGCGGTGGGCGAGATGTGCTCGTGTTCGCGGCCGACCTGAATAAGGCTCAAGCTCCGATTTCCATCAGCTACGCCGATCTGCTGCCCATCAGCGATCAGCTCGCAAACCTGAAGGGCGAGGCGCTCGACTTGATCTTGGAAACACCGGGTGGATCGGGCGAAGCAGCCGAGGACATCGTGCGGCTTCTGCGCGGGAAGTACGAGTCGATCGCGGTGATCGTGCCAGGCTGGGCGAAGAGCGCGGGCACGATCATGGTGATGGCAGGTGACGAGATACTAATGGAGCCGGCGTCGGCACTCGGACCGATCGACGCACAGATCTCGTGGCAAGGGAAAGTATTCTCCGCGGATGCACTGTTGGAGGGGTTGGAGAAGATCAAAGAAGAAGTAGCGACAACTGGCGTACTGAACAAGGCGTACATCCCGATCTTGCAAGGGCTCTCCCCTGGCGAGCTGCAGAGCGCGGAGAACGCTTTGAAGTTCGCCCGACAATTGGTGACGGACTGGCTCGCGCAGTTCAAATTCAAGAACTGGGCAACGCACTCGAGCACGGGCCATCCGGTAACCGACGACGAAAAGAAAACGCGTGCGGAAGAGGTCGCAAAGCAGCTCTGTGATCACCGTCATTGGCTGACGCACGGGCGATCGGTCAAACTCACTGACCTGAGACAGATGCGTTTACAAATCAGCGATTACTCGGAGCAACCGGACCTGGCGGATGCCGTACGAAAGTACCACACCCTCCTGCAGATGACGTTCGCAACGACCACGATCTACAAGGTGTTCGAGACCCCAGGATCGCAGATCATCCGTTTGCTGGGTCCAACGGCTCCACCGCCGACGCCCCCGGGGGTAGCCGGTGACATTGCGATTGTCGAGGCGAAGTGCGGGAAGTGTGGTACAGTTTCAAAAGTGCAGGCGAACATTGGGAAGAAGCATCCCCTGCAGCAGGGATGCTTGCCGTTCCCCAAGGATAACAAGTTGCGTTGCCCCAACTGTGGGGCGGAGGCCGACCTTACGGACTTACGGCGGCAGATCGAGGCACAGGCGAAGAAATCCGTGGTTGCGTAAGATGTTGTTGGAGTAAAATTCTTATGGATGAATCTCGTTTCAAAATCGTCTTCGAGAAACTTGCCGAGGTGGCGGATGAGGGCGCCGACCAGGAAGCGACTGCCGGAGCGGAGGAGATGCGGGTGGAGATAGACGAGATCGCCGAGCTGCGGCGAATGGTTCTCGAAACGACGGAGCCCGATCAGAAGTCCTTTACGACGACTTGAAGGTCGCCTCGGCTTCACGACGCTCGACGATTGCCCCTCCTTCGACGGTGACGACAGTCACGCCGTGACGGTGGATGAGCTGGGACGAGCGGTGAATGCTGCCCTCTTCCGTTGCTAGTCGGGACGATCCCTTCGATACTTCCTTGGACGCTGGCTGATTTTCGCAGTATCGTCTTCACCAACCTCTCATGCCCCTCGCTTCGGAACTTGTCGGACAGTCCGGACCGTCGGTTACGCACGACATCGATGCGCGCTGGACGATGGCGTACGCGGCGGCGCTTGGCGATATCTTGCCGTGCTATGTCGACACGCGTCAGCCCGCTGGTGTTGTCGCGCATCCGCTGTTTCCGGTTTGCTTCGAGTGGCCGCTGATCGTTGGCGGACGCCAGTTGCCGGGCGACACGCGCCTGACTCCGGCGGAGCGCATGCGCTCGGTTCACGCGACGCACGACCTGGTCATTCATCGCCCGGTGCGCCCAGGCGATCGGTTGACCACGGTTCCGACCATCGTCGGCGTCGAACGGCGCAAGCCCGGCGCGTATCAGGTCGTGCGGCTCGACACGACCGATGCGAACGGCGCTGCCGTCTGCACGACGTGGATGGGCGCACTGTACCGCGGAGTCGATGTCGACGGTCCCGATCGGCCGGCAACCGACGCGCCGAATACGCCGATGATGCCGATGACCGAGTCGATCGCAACCGACGCACCCGCACGCACTGAGATCCGCGTCGCCATCGCCGCCAACCTGGCGCATGTCTACAGCGAGTGCGCGCGCATCTGGAATCCGATCCACACCGATCGTGCCTTTGCCGCGGCCGCCGGTCTGCCGGATATCATCCTGCACGGCACGGCGACGCTGGCGCTGGCGATCTCGCGTATCATCACAACCGAAGCGAGCGGTGATCCGACCCGTGTGCGGCGGATCGCGGCACGCTTTGGCGCGATGGTGTTCATGCCGTCGGAAATCGTCGTCCGCATCATTGCGCGCGACGCCGGTGTTGTCCGCTTCGAAGTCCTCAACAGCGAGGGCAGACTCGCGGTGCGCGACGGCGTGGTGGTCCTCCAAGGAAAAGGAGAGGAAGCATGTTGATCGTTGCCGGAATCGTCAGACTTGATCCGACGCGGCGGGCACAACTCGATGCCGCCTTCGACCGGATGCGCGACGCCACGCTGAGGGAAGCAGGCTGCCTTGAGTACCAGGCCTACTTCGATCGCAAGGATGCGGGCACGGTGCTGATCTTCGAGAAGTGGCAGGATGAACCGGCGCTGCGCGCTCACTTCGTGACCGCCCACGTGGCTGAGTTTGCCGCCGCACTGACGGCCGCAGGGGCGAGCGGAACCGGCGTCCGCAAGTACGAAGTGTCCGCCGAAGGGCCGGTCATCCGAGCAGCGGGATGGGATATGGAACCGCCGATGCACGCCGATACACGCCGATACACGCCGATAAGAGATTTCTGCCCGGACCAGAGCGATCCGCAAACCACATCGAAAGACGTTTGGTGATCAAGCGGTGGGGTGTGTCCAATTCCACATCTGCGTCCATCGGCGTGCATCGGCGGTTTCCCTTCGTTGTTCAGATTGGCTTAGCAGCCCGTTGAAGAATTGCGGCGCCCTTCGAGACGGCGCTTCGCGCCTCCTCAGGGTGAGCGGAAAACTGTTGGGGCAGAAGGGAAGAACCGCTCATGCTGAGGAGCGCCGACAGGCGCGTCTCGAAGCATGCGGAGTTTTTCAACGGGCTGTTAGCCGATGATGTCCGCCACGCGGTGAACTTCGTCGGGATCGGCGGTGGTGGGCACGAGGAACACTTCGTCGGTGCCGAGATCGGCGAGCATCTTCAACGCATCGCGTAACGCCGCAGCGGACGTCGTCTGCACTGTGGGGGCCAGCGCGCGCGCCGCGTCGGCGCCCATGAAGTTCAGGTAGCGATGCAGGTACTCGTCGAGCTGCGCGCGCGCCCGCGGACCGAGCGCGTACCAAAAGCTGGTCGTAAGCCGCGGCGGCTGGTCGCGATTCGCGGCGCGCCAGGCGGCGCGGGCGGTGTCCCACGCGAAACGCACTTCATCTTCCGCGGGCCGGAAACTGAATCCGCACAGCCCGTCAGCATAGCGAGCGGCCCGGCGAATCGACGGCGCGGTGAGTGCGCCGACGAGAATCTCGGGTCCGCCCGGCTGCACCGGCGTGGGCTCGGCGGCGCGTTCGGCGCCTTCGACGATGTAGGTACCGGCCCACACCCGCCGCATGATCGCGACGCACTCTTCCATGCGGGTGAGCTTGTGCGCGTCGAAGACCGCGCAGGCGGCGACAAAGTCGTCGCGGCGAGCACCGACCCCGATACCCAGCACCACGCGGCCGGCCGACAGCACATCGAGCGTGGCGATGCGCTTTGCCATCAACACCGGCGGATGCAGCGGTAGGACGAACACCGTCGGCACGATGCGAACGCGCTCGGTCACCGCCGCCGCTGCTGATAGTGTGATCAGGATCTCCGGATTGGGAAAATTGATCCGCTCGCCGGCGCACAAACTCGTGAACGGCCCGGCATCAATGCGCCGCGCCCATTCGAGGATGGCGCTTCGATCCAGCCCCGGCACCATCACCGGCAGGTTCATCCCGACTTTCATGTTCGATCACTACAGTGGACGGACTACTCGTCGTCGGGACCACTTACCCCGTACTGCTCCAGCTTGCGGTAGAGCGTCTTGCGGGCGATGCCGAGCTTCTGCGCCACGAGAGTCTTGTTGCCGCCGAGCGCCTCCATCGCGCGCATGATGTAGCGGCGCTCGACTTCCTCCAGCGGCACCAACTCGGACGGATCGTCGCTGGCGACGACGACGTACGAGCCGCGATAGGCGCGAATCTTCTCGGGCAGATCATCGACGATGATCTGCTCGTATTGCGTCAGCGCCACCGCGCGCTCCATGCAATTGCGCAGCTCGCGCACGTTGCCCGGCCACGCGTAGGTCATCAGCCGCTCGGCGGCAGCGGGCGACAGGCCGGTGACCCGCTTGCCACTCTGCGTGGCGAAGTGAACGAGGAAGTGTTGCGCCAGCAGCAGCACGTCGCTCCCGCGGGCGCGCAGCGGCGGCATCGCGATGTGAATGACGTTGATGCGAAAGAACAGATCTTCGCGAAAGCGTCCCTCCTCGATCGCCGACTCCAGATCGCGATTCGTCGTCGCGATCACGCGCACGTCGAACGGGACTTCCTGATCGCCGCCGACCGGGCGCACCATCCGTTCTTGCAGGGCGCGCAGCAGCTTCGGCTGCAACGCGATCGGCATATCGCCGATCTCATCGAGCAGCAGCGTGCCGCCGCTCGCCTGCACCAGCAATCCGGTACGCGCCGTGCGCGCGTCGGTGAAGGCACCGCGCGCGTGGCCGAACAATTCGCTCTCCAGCAACGGCTCGGGCATGGCGGCGCAGTTGATGGCGATGAACGGCCCCTGACTGCGGCGGCTGCGGCGGTGCAGAGCTTGGGCGACAACCTCTTTGCCGGTCCCACTTTCGCCGGTGATGAGGATCGAAGTGTCGGAGTCGGCGATCCGCTCGAGGAGTTCGTGCACCGCACGCATCGCCGGGCTGGCGCCGAGAACGCCCTCGAATCGATGCGAGTCCGACACCAGTTGGCGCAGCCGCTTCACTTCCTCGCGCAACGTGCGGTGCTGGATCGCCCGCTCCAACGCGAGCGCCAGCGCGTCGATGCGGACGGGTTTGGTGATGAAGTCGTACGCCCCGGCGCGAATCGCGGCGACGGCGGTATCCAAGCTCCCGAAAGCAGTGATGACGATGACCGGCACATCCGGCCGATTGGCCGCGACGCGCTCGCACAGTTCGATGCCGTTCATGCCGCGCATGTTGAGATCCGTCAGCACGACGTCGAACTCGCCGGCGGCGATTCGTTCCAGCGCCTCCGCCGCGGAGGTCGTCCACGTGACCTCGAACCCCTTCGGCGTGAGCCCGGCTTCGAGCGTTTCGCACATGCTGGGTTCGTCGTCGACGATCAGCACGCGGTTACTCACGAGGCCACCTCGATGTTCTGCGCGCTTGCGCCAGCCGGCTGCGGAAGGAAGATCGAGAACCGGCTGCCTTTGCCAACGGCGCTGTCGACGGTAATCCAGCCGCCGTGTTCGGCGACGATACCGTGCGCGACTGCGAGCCCAAGGCCGGTGCCTTCGCCGACGCCCTTGGTGGTGAAGAACGGCTCGAAGATGCGCGCGAGCTGTTCCGGCGACATACCCTTGCCCTCGTCGGCAACGGTCACGCACAGGTAGTCGTCTTCTGGCGCATCGCGCTCCGCCGGCGGCCGCGTGCGCTGCGCCCCGACGTGCACGCGCACGTGGCCACCCTCGGGCATGGCTTGAATGCCGTTGAGGATGACGTTGGTGAGGGCCTGTTGGATTTGGTTCTGATCCACGCGCGCAAGCACCGGAGCGCCCGCGGCGTCAGAGTCGAGCGTCACATGGGCGCGCTCCGCAGCCGACGACAGCATTTCGAGCGTCCGGTTGACGATGCGTTCGAGGCTGAACAGGCCCAGCGTCGCGCTGCGACGGCGCGAGAAGTCGAGCAACTGATGGATGATCTCCGTCATGCGGTCGGCTTGTTCGACAATGATGTGCGCGTGCTTGACGACCTCGGGGCGCGGTAGGTCGCTGGCGACGATGAGCTGCGCGCGCGCGGCGACCACGTTGAGCGGCGTCCCCAGCTCGTGGGCGACACCGGCGGAGAGTTGCCCGACCGTCGCCAAGCGATCGGTGTGGCGGAGTTGTTCGAGGGCCGCTACGCGCGCTTCCGTCTCTTCGGCCAATTTACGGTTCGCCTCCGCGATGCGATCGCACATCGCGTTGACCTCTTGAGCGAGTTCGCCAATTTCGTCGTGCTGGCGCAGCAGCAGCGCACGCGAAAAGTCCCCCGACCCGGCGCGCTGAAGCTTTTGCTTCAACAATTCCAGCGGCCGACCGATGAACCACGCATCAAGACTGGTGGCGATGAGTCCGCACACGATGACCACTGCGAGCGTCGCAAACGCGAACGCCCAGTGGGTCGTGCGCAAATAGGTCTGCTCCGGTTTCAGCGACTTGACCAACTCTAGGGCGGCAGGCCGCTGGCCCGCCACCGACACGGCGACATAGATAGCGACCAACGCGTTGCCCGTTGGGTCGGCTCCCATGACCTGGACGACCTCGCCGGCGGCCACCGCCCTGAACTCCTCCTCGTTGAGCGGCGGTCGTTGCGGGTCGCCGATCGGCGCCGTCAATGAGACCAGGCGGAGTTCCATTTCAGGCACGGTCTGATTGGCGCGTTCGACCACTGCGCGGACGCGGGCCTCACCCTCCCTCAGCCAGATCTGCTCGAGACTGATCAGGATCGTCTGAGCCATCAGCCTGGTTTGGGCCTTATCGGCCTCGACCAGCACCACTTCTTGGCGCGCCTGCCAATAGGCGAAGACCGCCATGACCGCGAGAATCCCGAACACCAGGGCCAGCGCGTGTTTGCGCGCAACCTTCATACGATCTCGTCCCCTCCTCGCCTGCGGTGGCGGTTGCAGACGCACGCATTGTGCCACGAGCACCGAGCCGGGCACCAGTCTCCGCACTGAAGACTTTCGCGGACGCCTAGGATTGAACGCGACGTAGCGTTTCGACCTGCGTGTCAGAAGGGCACACGCCGGAAATCCAAGACAAAACCAGCTCACTCCGACTGTCCCTTTTGGGTTGTTGCATTCCGACTCGCTCGCGGCGCACCGCCCGCCACGGGTTTGCTCGTGTGCGGACCTGGCATCGCAGGTGCTCTCTGTCAGCTCAAGCATGATCACAAACGCCAGCGCGATTTTCACGCTGGAAACCTCGAGAGAGAAAGAGAGACCGCAACGATGGAGCAATCTCCGCAGCTAGAAAATTGCGACAGCATGACGCGCGTTCAACTGCACGACCACATGGTTGAACGAGTGCGGCAGGCGCTGAGCACGGAAGGCATTCGTGCCCATCACGGCGGCCGCCGCGCGGGGTCTCGCGAGGCCGCGAACCGGTTCGACCTGCTCACGGGCGATCTCACCATCGCGGTCCGCGTGGCCAAGCGGTCGAGCTTTTCCTGGCGCGTCTCGGTCAACGGCAAGCGGTACAGCTACCGCTACTCTGGCCATCGTTGGAATCTGCACTCGCGCGGCAGCACCAACCTGCGGCCTGACGTGTGGGTCTTCGTCGCGGCGGGCGAGGCCTTGCGGTTCTTCGTCGTGCCCGGCCGGCGCGTGCGCGGTTTCTACACTCTCACCTTGCGCGAACCGAGCAAGACGTGGCTGCGCGGCTACGCGGATCGCTGGGAAACGCTGCGCGAAGTCGTCAGCGCCCGGCATCAGAGGGCGGCGTGATGAGCAGCCCAGCGTTGCACTGCGGTGAAGCCAGCGAAGTCCCAGCAACTCACCACCAACAACGACCTGTGCAGAGAGAAGGATCGACCATGCGTGCCGCGCGAAGAGGAGCCGACTTCGATACCGGGCTGCCGGACAAGGATGCGGGCGGCGGCGAAGGTGTCCGTGGATTGATGCGGGCCGTCTTGCTGGACGCGATCATGTGTATGCGCGGGCGCGTCGGTCAGCCGCAGGAACGCGCTCGGCTGGCCTCGGAGGCGAGGCGTTGGATGATGTCGACGGTTCGTAGCTGGCCGTTCTCGTTCGAGAGCATCTGTGACGTTCTTGGGCTCAGCGCGCCCTATCTGCGGCGCACCCTGCTGCGCTCAGTCACCTCCGCCGCAGGCGAAGAGTCGGCAGAGGCTGGCGCAGCGGACGACATGGTGCGCCGGCTGAGCGTGTTGCGCATGCGCGGAAATCAAATCACGCAGGTGGTCGCCACCAGACAATGTGGAAGGAGAAAGAGCCGTGGCCGTTGAAATTCACACCAAGCATTCAGGTGCGGCGGTCGTAGCCGATCGTCGCGACGACCAGGTGCGCTGCAACCATGCGCACTGCGACACGGATGCGATCTTCTCGAACTGGCAGTTTCTCGCGGCCGTCGCCTGGCGTGGCTACCAGACCCATGGCTGCGGCGCGGTCGTGGTCAGTCTGGCCGCCGAGTGTGCAGATGTCGCGTACGCCAGTGGCGCGTTGCCGGCCAGCTACGCGCGTTTCGTCGAGCGCTACGATCCGCTCGAACAGATCGTCGTCGTGGTTCGCCACCAAGCCGACGAGCATATCTATGTGATGAATGGCTGGCCCTCACCGCAAAAATGTTTCGAAGCCGGCGCGGGCCACAGCATGAACGCGAGTCTGTATTGCCTGCCGCGCGACAGCTGGCAGCAGTAGCGGGGCGCCGCCGCAACACGCGGCGCTCACACGTGGGTCAGGATGGTTTCGCGCTTGCGCTGGAATTCCTCGGTTGTGATGAGGCCTTGATCGCGCAGCTTCTTTAATTCCAGCAGCCGGTCGGCGCCGATGCGCACGGGCTCGGACTTCGTCACGGGCACCGGCAACCGGCGCGCGCGGCGCTTGCCGATCTTCGTGAGACGCAACAGCACGTACGCGCTCCACGCCCCGGCGATGCCCCACAGCGCACTGTTGGCGAGCAGCACCTCGGTGAAATAGAGGTTCTGCAAGCGCCGCGAGATCAGCGCAAACAGCGGCAGCGAACACAGGTCCCACAAGCTGTCGCCGGTTGCCTCGAGCGCCTGCACGGAGAACGGGGCCTCATGGATGTGAAGCTTCCATCCATACCACTGCAGACTGAAGTGAACGGCGACTACCGCGAGAAACACGCCGCTAGTGATCATGTCGCGCATGCGCATGTTGCTTCTCCCGCGCTACCTCGTACGAATATCCCGAGTCATTCGCGCGTGCTCAATCTTTAGCGTGGTGTCGCTGTGCGCGTCGGCCGTCGCGTCGCGGTCGGCGTGGTGGTGGACGTACGGGTGCGGGTCACCGTGCGCGTCGGCGTCCGCGTGGGCCGACGCGTCGCGGTCCGCGTTGGAGTCGGCCGCCGCGTGGCCGTCTTGGTCGGCGTGATCGTCGGTCGCCGCGTCACCGTGCGCGTCGGCGTCCGCGTGGACACACGCGTTGCGGTAGCGGTCGCCGTCTGACTTGGCGCCCGCGTGGTTGTGGCGGTCGGTGGATCTGTGGGTGTGTGCGTCGGCGTCGGGGTGCTGGTGGCCGGCGGCGGAATCGGCGTCCCACCGCTCGCCACCACCAGCAACGTGATCGAGTTCGACGCGAAGGTTGTGCTGATGTCACCGGCGACGACTGTCAGATCGGCGAGTCGCTCGATCGCGCCGAGATTGTTGCTGCTATAGCGATAGACTTCGGCGCGCCCTGCCGTGACGAGGTTCGCCAGCGCCGCATCATCGGTGAGCGGTTGGTTTGTTTTATTGATGACCATCACGGTCAGCGCGCCATCCCCGCTGCGTTGCGCCGCATAGATCGCCAGCCGCTCCTGATCGTCGCTGCGCGCTTGGATCCCAACGTCACCGAACTCACCGCCAACACCGTCGTAGTTGCGGAACATGCGGAAGGCGAACGCGCCGGGCTGATTCGCGCTGGGCGGATCCCACAGCGTCGCGAGATCCAAGCCTTCGCGGCCGAAGATGCCGAGCACGTCGGCCTGCGCCAGCGCGCCGTTGATGTGATCGAGCGCGCCCCAGTTGTATTCGGTGACGGCGAGCCGAGTGCCGGGATAGTCGGCGTCGATCCATTGGTGCAGGCGCGGGATCAGGTTCACCGCTTCGCCGATCCAGCTCTCGTCGACGTAGGTCGAGTCCCACAGCGAGCGGGTCGAGCGCAGCCGCAGTGATTGCGTCGCCGCATCACCCGCGGGCGACAGCGTCACACCCGTCGCTTGCGGGTAATTGTGCACATCGAGATAGTCGAGGATGCGGACGCCGTGCGCTTGCTCGTACGCGCGCATCTGCTGCAGGTACCATTCGACGAACGGCACGTTGCCGTGCGCCAGACGATCCTGCGGGTTGTTCCACCAGGCGCCACCCGCCGACCAATCGAGCGCCGACCAGAAGTACGCCGTCCAACCCCACACCACCGGCCCGAGGGTCTGCGCGACCGGATCGATGGCCTTCACCGCAGCGGCGTAGGCGTAGGTACGATCGCGCATCTCGTCGTAGCTGGTGGGCGCCGGATGCACGTCGCGGTGCGTGTCGGGCCACAGCATCGGCTCATTGTCGAGATTGTAGAAGCGCACGCCGCCCGCGGCGGCGCTGCCGTACTTGCCGCTGAGGTGCGTGATCCAGTTCTGCACAAACGCCGGCGCGATCGCGCTGCTGGTGTCGGTCGGATCGTTGCCTGTGATCTCAGCGCCGTTCGCGCGTACCCCGTTGCCGCAATCGCTCGCCCACGGATCGGTCGACTGTTGCGCACCGTACTTCGCCACGCTGAAACCGCACGCGCGGGCGCGTGCCTTCGGCGTCCAGCCGATCAACGGGATGGTCATGATCGTCGCCGTGCCGGTGCGTCGGTCTTGTTCGACGAACTGATCGCTGCTCGATCCATCGGGCAATGCGGCGGGGTTGGCGTTGTCTTCGGGAATGTTTTCGAAATACCAATCGCTGGCGTGGTTGGTGGTATCGGTTTGCCAATTGTAGCGCGTGGTCGAATTGCCGCCCCAGCGTCGCACCGGCAGGCGCACCTCGCTGGCGAGCGCTTCGTCGGCGAAGTTCATTCCATAGATGAGCGGACTAATGGCGTGCCGGCCGCTGGCGCCATCGACGCTCAGCGCCGGACCCGCGCCGGGCGGAATTGCCGTCGGTGTCGCGGCACCGGTTGCAACGAAGGCGATGTCATCGAGGTAGAATGTCGCCTGCGCCCCGGCGGTGTTGTTGAACCAGTGAATGTAGTTGACTTGTAGTGGTGCGCCCAGGCCCCAAATCGGCACGTCGACACGCGTCCAGGTGCCGGCGGTCGGCGTTACCGATTGCCTGACGGTTGCGCCGCTCTGGTTGTCACCGAATTCGACCTCGATCTGTTGCCCGCCGCTGCTGCCGCCGTGGATATAGAAGCGAAAGGTGTCGGTGCCGGTGAGATCGAGCCAATCGAGCCGGCCGAGCTGCAAGCCACTCCACGCGCCAGTGTAGGTAACGGCGAGGGAACGCGCACCGCCGTGGACCGGGGTGGTGTGACTGAAGTCGTTGGTGATGCCGCCCCACGACCAATCCTGCCACGGGGTGACCAGCGCGTCGCCGTACACCGGCGCATCGGCGTGCGCGGGCGTTGCATGCGCCACGGCGAAGCCCACGGCCAGCAGCACGAGCAGTGCGGTGGCTCGACCAAGCTTCCCACATCTCCAATGATCGCTGGGCAGCATGCGCTTCGAGGCCCTTCCTGGCCCTCTGAAGTGAGCAGCTTTCGTACCGATTCGCGGTGGTGCGGTGCGCCACATCGCGCGCGTGCCGAGCGATGTTTGTGCGACGGCGGTGGCGAGGCCGAGTCAGAGTTGTGCCGGCGCGCCGCAGCGCAGCCGCGCAGGTGCGTTAGCGTGTGCCCTGCGGCTCACTCGTCGTTACGCGCGCTCGTACGCGCCTGCTTCAGTTTGCTGCGGGCCTTCTTCTCGCTCAACCGACGCTCGCGCGCACCCGCCGACGGCTTGGTCGGTCGCCGCTTCTTCTCGATGTGTGCAGCGGCCGCGAGCAACTGCCGCAGTCGTTCGAGCACGGCCTCGCGATTGCGCGGCTGATCGCGATAGGCGCTGCTCGACAGCACCAACTCGCCGTCGCGCGTCAGACGCGATGCGAGCTTCGCCAGCATGCGCGCCCGCATCGCTTCGGGGATCGACGGCGAAGTGCGCAGCGCGAACCGCAGCACCGCTTTCGAAGAAACCTTGTTGACGTTCTGGCCGCCCGGCCCGCCGCTGCGCGCATAGGTCAACTCGATCTCGCGCAGCGGGATGGCGATCCGTCCGTTGATCCGGAGTGCGTCGGCATCCATCGCCGCAGTCAACCACAGCCATGCGCCGTTCAACAAACGTCGACCAACGATTGTGTCCCGACCCCGATGCGGGTTACGAAGGAGCGTTCCCAACCCGTCCCAAACCCATGACCATGACCCGCACCGAGCGCACCTACTATCTGATCTTCGGCTGGTACAGCATGTCGTGGTCGTTTCTCGGCCCGATGTACGCGTTGTTTCTGCTTAGTCGCGGGCTCGATCTGTTTCAGATCAACGTGGTGCTGGCGACCTACTTTATCGTCTCCTTCCTCTTCGATGTGCCGACCGGCGCTATCGCCGACCTCGCCGGCCGCAAGGTGTCGTTCCTGTTGAGCTGCGCAGTCCGGACGGGCGCGTTCGTGATGTACTACTTCGCCCAGAGTTTCACCGACTGCCTGATCGCGGAGTTCGTCGATGCGATCGGCACGACGCTCGCCAACGGCGCGCTCGACGCCTGGGCGGTCGACAGCATGCAGGCGGAAGGCGGACAACCGGCGGATAGGTTCTTCGCGCGCGCGCAGATGTTGTCGCGCAGCTTGATGATCGGCAGCGGCCTGGTCAGCGGCTACATCGCCACCTACAACATGGCTTTGCCATGGCTGGTCGGGGCGGCGGGATTTGGCGTAACGGGAGTGTTGGCCCTCGTGTTCATGCGCGAGCCGCCGCGCGCGCAGCAGGTTGGTGCACGCCCCTCGTTCCTGCGCACCATGAACGGCGGGCTCGCGGCAGTGCGCCAAACGCCGGTGTTGCTGACCATGTGCATCCTGACCGTGACCATCGCCTTCGGCGTGATGCCGGCGCATCAACTGTGGGCGCCGCGCGTCAAGGCGGTGAGCGGACAAGAGGTGTGGGTGATCGGTTGGATCTGGGCGCTGCTCAACGTCGCCGCGGTGATCGGCAGCGCGGTGATCCCGCGGATGCTGGATCAATTCGCGCGCGAGTATGTGTTGTGCGCGATGACCTTGTGGCGCGGCGTCATGCTAGCCATCGCCGCGCTGGCGACCTCCGTGTACCCGGTGGTGGCCGGACTGCTGCTGATCGAGATGGGCTTCGGCGTCAGCGAGCCGCTGGTGCAAGCGTGGATGAACGAACACATCGCGCCCGAACAGCGCGCCACCGTGCTGTCGGTGCGATCGATGAGCTTCACCCTCGGCGGCGCGATTGGCTTGGTGTGCATCGGATGGATCGCGCGCGAGTCCGGCATTCCCGCCGCATGGCTCGTCTCGTCCGTTGTGCTGGCGCTCAGCGCGCCCGGCTACCTGCTCCTCGGCCGTCAGGCGCGTCGCGTTGCCACGCCAATCATCACGCCGCACGGTGTCACCCCCGCCATCCCGCCCGCACTGGGATGAGGCGGCGTGGCCCGCGGACTACGGGGATGAAGTATGGATAGCCTCTCGCCATGAAGGACTACAAACCAGTCAGGAGTTTCGACGCGGAGAATGCAGAGGTCTACGATGTCCTCGCCCAACGCGGGGATGAGGACGCCGCCGTGGCATTCCTTGAGTCACTGGCCGCGAACGGACCTACTTTGGAACTCGCGATTGGCACCGGTCGCATCGCTTTGCCCTTAGCTGCACGGGGCATTCGCGTCGATGGGATCGACATCTCACCCCACATGGTCGCCAGGCTGCGCGCCAAGCCGGGCGGCGACCAGATATCTGTCACGATGGGGGACTTCGCCGACGTTGCGGTGTCCGGCACTTATCGATTGATCTTCATTGTGTTCAACAGCCTCTTCAACCTGCTGACGCAGGACGACCAAGTGCGCTGCTTCGAGAATGTCGCCGCCCATCTCACCGATGACGGCTCCTTCGTCGTCGAGGCGCTCACGCCTACCTTCCTCCATCGCTTGCGGAATGACCAATATGTTGATGCGGAAGCGATCGAGGTCGACGAGGTTCGACTCGATCTGCTGCGGCACGACGCCGCCAAGCAGATGATCGAGGAGAACCATGTGTCGCTCTCGCGCACCGGCCTCCGGTTCAATCCCGTCGTCCAACGGTATGCATGGCCCGCCGAGCTCGACCTGATGGCGCGAATCGCCGGTCTGCGCTTGAAAGATCGCTGGGGAGGTTGGCGCCGAGAGCCCTTCACATCCGCAAGCAACAACTGCGTGTCTGTCTATGGGCGTTGAGCCTTGCCGTAGATTCGCACTCGCGGCCGATAGCGACACTTGACGGTGTTTCCTGGATCATGGCAATGGTCCTCTACGGTTCGGACCGTACGGGAACTCCTCGGCCACCGTGCTACACCGTATGTCCCGAGTCGCGGAGCGTATCGAGGGATGATCTACACTCACGCGTTGAATCGCGGCGGTCGCGGGGTCGAGAGTCCAGCCGTTGAACCGAACCCTCCGGACTCATGACGAGACCGCGCGTGCATCCGTTACTCGTTCAGCCCGATACCCCGCGAGCCCCGGCGTGGGGCAGGCTTTTCATTGGTCCGGATAGATGTAGTTAGCCCGAACTGGCAGAGAGTAGAGATCGACGTGGAGGAAGGTTACTCGACTCTTGTGCAGTATGCGTATCTGGACATCGTCCGGTTTACGCAGGGGCGCACCGTTGAGGCGCAGGTCGATGTCATTCGCAGCTTGAACAAGCTGGTACGCGAGGGCTTGGGACAGGAAAACATCGGAGACGGGGACTGCATCCTCCTTCCAACCGGAGATGGGATTTGCATAGCTATCCCTCGAGCGGCACCGTTTGATACCGCTTTGCGCGTGGCCGCACACATCCTCAACGGGCTTGCAACTCACAATAGCGGTATTAAGGATTCGAAACGCCAGTTCAGCATTCGTATTGGCATCAACCAGAACATCGACAACCTCCTAGTCGATATCAACGGTAATCCAAATGTGGCGGGCCGTGGGATCAATATGGCCGAGCGAATCATGAACCTCGCGGATGGCGGCCAGATTCTTGTCGGCCAACCTGCTCACGAGGTCCTTTGCGAAAGAGAAATTTACCTTGACTCCTTCCGGGAATTCGAGGGAGGAGACAAGCACGGCAATCGCTTCAGCGTTTTTCAGTACCGTAAGGACGGCGTTCAGGGGCTAAACACCGACATCCCAGAAAGATTCAGGCCAAAGGAGACACCCCCAACTCGCCTGAACTCATACTCGGCGCATTTCATCGCCAATGCTGTCTGCCACCAGCGGTTTCTTCTCAGTCACAGGCAGCAGAGCGGCTTCGAATATGCGGCTGTCATTCTTCTTCACCTGCTAACGCTCGATTCGATGGACGCGATGAACCGCAGCCCGTATGAAAGTCCACGCGATCGCGTGAAGCGGGCACCTGACGGTTCGCCATATCCAATGTACAAGTCTGTCGACGAATCGGAGTTTTGGCTGCGGGCGGAATTGGCGTCTTGCATTCACGATCGCATTCGTGAAGCTGGCGACTGCTTTGAGGGGGGTGAGTACGTGAAGCTTTGGCCATTTCCTTCTGAGAATGGGAAGAAGAGAGTGCAGCAGGAGCATCCCGATGTATGGGCTCGCGTGGTGGCCGCCGACGCGGAAACCGGCCCTGCTTACTTACCGAGTCCCGATCCGGCCAAGGAGTGACCTTTGCCGGAGGATCAAGCGCATGGAGACCGACGCGCCAGAAGACGCGCGCGGCTCAGGCGCAGCGTGTTCGCCATCGCGAGGGAGACCAGCGGTTGCGTAAATTCAAGGACGTGCAAATCTCCGACTGCTGTCGGCAAGCGGTCGAGAAGCGCAATGCCACGGTGTGTGCCCTTGGTCTCAGGCCGGTAGAAGCAGGCGACAACAATGGCACGCCGTGATTCGGACAGTACTTCGATAAAGGTCGCCATCATAAGTGCCACAGCGACGGTTATTGCGGCCATTATCGGCGGCGTTGTAGCCTACCGCGCGAACTCTGCGGGCGATCCGAAGGCTGATTCTATCGAAGGCGTATCTCATGCCTCGGCCAAGTTGAAGACATGCAGAACCGATACGGACTGCAAAGGTGATCGCATCTGTTCTCTTGGTCGCTGCAATTTTCGAGACGCTAAACGTGAATGTCAGGACGACACCGACTGTGTTGGAGGGCTCATCTGCGACGGAGGAACCTGCGCGGTTCTAGATCGCAACTGCACCATCGATGTGGAGTGCAAAGGTGATCGTATATGCCTCGCTGGTCTATGCTCTCCTTGGCCACGCCGTTACTCGGATGAAGACTGAGACTTGAGCCCGCCAAGGGGCTGGTGGAAGAGACGAGAGACTATGCCGAACAAGGCGGCTGCAGGCGCCGGCGGGGGTTTACTCCCTTCGTCGGTGTTCCTCAATTGTGGCTTACTGCCGGTGCGCCGCCGCGCTTGAGCCGCGGCGTTCGGCTAGATTCCGAATCAAAGTTTGCAGCGGCTGCGAAACGATGCAATCCTCCACATATGGAACCGCCACTGACCGCTCAGGATCTTTGGCCGTTGCTCCTCAAGTTGCCACACGATGAGCAACTGCGCCGCGCCAAGCTCGCGTTGTCTGCCGCCTCGGGCGGTGGCCGCGAGGACGCTCGCGCGTATCAGGCTGCCCCGCCTGCGGCGGACGAGTTCTCGATTGCCGACAACCCTCTGGCCTGGGAAGGCGAGGGCTGGAACGAGTGCTGATCGATGCGGCGCGGAGAGATCCGCTGGTATACGTTTGCCTCGCCCGATAAGCGCCGGCCTGTACTGCTTCTCACCAGAGACGCGGTGATCGATACGCTGAACGAAATCATCGCCGTCCCTGCAACACGAACGATCCGAGGTCTTTCGACGGAGGTTCTCCTGTCATCCAACGACGGCATGCCGGCTGGTTGTGCCCTGAACTTCGACCACGTCGGCATCGCGCAACGTGCTCGTCTCGGTGCAGTCCTGACAACATCGGCGGAGTCTCGTTGGCCGGGAGTAGAGAACGCGCTGTTGATCGCCCGCGGCTTCGAACCACGCGGTGATCACTGATTGTGGTCGGCGGCGCCATCGATTGCACAAGGCCCGCAGCGCGCCACCGCGGGTATCAGGTATCCAATGAAGTATGGCGTAGCACGCCGAACCAGGCGATGGAGACCGACGCGAAACGAACGTGCGCCTCATCGCCAGGACGGTTGGTCGTCGAACGCATCGCGGTCGAGTCGCCGCATGTTCTAGGAGCCGCCATGGCACGAAAGGTCGTCCGCTACTACTTCAGCTTCGGGTCGCCGTTCGCGGCGTTGGCCGACGCGCAAATCGACGTACTCGTCGAGAACGTGGGCGCGGACCTCGACCCCATCCCCATCAACGCACCGCCCTCCGAGCCGCCCGAGGGGTTCGCCGCTACGCTGCTGGAGTACAAGCACAGCTATCAGTACGAGGACGCCGCGCGCTGGGCGCGCAAGCTCGGTCTCGCGTGGTACACGTCGTCTCCACCCCAACGACCAGTCAACGCGGAGGAGGCGTCGATCGGCTACTACATCGCGCGTGAAGAGCGCGCCGAGCGCGCCTACCGAAACGGAGTCTTCCGGGCGTGTTGGGCGCAGGGGCGGGACATCTCCGACCGCGGTGTGCTCGCTGACTGCGCCTGTGATGCGGGGCTCGCGCGCGACGACTTCGTGAAGCGGCTCGATCACGAGCAGTATCGCAACTCGCTGATGGAGCGCGCCGTGGGCGGGCTCGGGGATCGAGTCTTCGGTGTGCCGTTCTTCGTCGTCGACGGCGAGCGCTTCTGGGGCAACGACCGCATCGAGTTCTTACTCGATGCGCTGAGGGGAAGGACGTGAGCATCACCGTGGAACCGGACGATGAGGCGGCAGGTGGGTGCGCCCCATCAAGGCGATCGAGCCGACCGGCTTGAGCTTGGCCGCTCGCCTCCGCGCGTCGGCGGCTCATTGCCAAGAGGTCTAGCCGGACGAGAGAGAAGCGATGGATGAATTGGAGCCCATTCAGGTTCGCCGGTGCGGCTCACATGGACCGCCGGTGGTAGTCCTTCACGGCGGGCCCGGTGCGCCGGGGTCGGCTGCCGGTCTTGCACGAGCCATTGCTGACGATTTCCAAATTTTGGAACCACTGCAGCGGAGGTCCGGGCGCGTTCCTCTGACCGTGTCACGTCATGTTGATGATCTCTCGGCCGTCGCGCCACGACCGGTGATGCTGATCGGAACGTCCTGGGGAGCGATGCTCGGGCTCTCCTTCGCGGCTCGTTATCCGCGGGACGTTTCAGCGCTGGTACTGGTTGGATGCGGTACCTACGATGAAAACTCCCGCGTGCTCTTTCGAGCATCGCTCGATCAGCGCCTGGGAGCGCCGGGACGGGAACGTATCGCCACCTTGAAGAATCGACTCGCGTCGGAACTGAATGCTGCAAACCGCAACGTCATCCAGGCAGAGCTGGGCGCCGCGTATATGAAAGCCGAGTCCTACGACTTGATCGAAGAGGACGGCGACGTGGCAGATGGCGCTTGGGTCGATGAAGCCGGGCACGTCGAAACCTGGAACGACGCGCTACGCCTTCAGCGCGAGGGAGTCGAGCCAGACGCCTTCAGTCGAATATCCGCGCGAGTCCTGATGATCCACGGAGATGTGGACCCGCACCCGGGCCCAGCGACCCGCGATCTCCTCCGCAGATTCATTCCTCAGCTCGAATACGTCGAACTCGAGCGTTGCGGCCACGAGCCGTGGCGCGAGCGTCATGCCCGCCATCATTTCGTGGAACTCGTTCGAGAATGGTGCAACCGGCAGACCGCGCAACCCAATCCCTGAGAAGGAGAACTCAACGCAACGTCGCCAGGGCGCAGAGACGCCAGGGCGTTGGTCCGATCGCTCGGTATGAATGAACGCCACGCGTAGCGCCCTTCGGAGCAGTGGACTGTCCTCGCGGAATGCTCGCGTTGCGCCTTCGCGCCTTTGCGTGCCAAGGTCAGCGGCTGCGATGCCGTCGGTTGCAATCGCCGTCGGGCTACGCTAACCACTCCAACGCTTCCACTGAATCCATGAGCGGGCATCTCCTCACTGCATACGGGGCACGGGCGCTATTGGCGCATCGTGCTGCTGAGGGAACGCCCGCGGGGGACTCTCTTGCCGCGCAAGACCACTGGGCTTGATGCACTGCGGGCGCAAATCGATCACATCGACGACCAATTGCTTGCGCTGCTCAGTCAGCGGGCGCGTTTGGTGGTCGAAGTGGGTGAGCGTAAGCGGGCGAGCGGCCACGACGCGATCTACGTGCCCGGGCGCGAGAAGCGCATCTACCAGCGGCTAACCAGGCGCAACCGCGGCCCGCTGCCGCCTGAAAGCGTCCGCGCCATCTTTCGCGAGGTGATCTCCAGTTGCCTCGCGATGGAGCAGCCGCTGCGCATAGCCTACCTCGGACCCGAGGCCACCTTCTCGCACCTGGCTGCGCTTGAGCAGTTTGGATCGCGCGCCACGCTTCAACCCGCCGATTCGATTCCCGGCGTCTTCGATGAAGTCGAACATCGCCGCGCCGACTACGGCGTGGTTCCGGTAGAGAACTCGACGCAAGGCGTGGTGGCCCAGACCCTCGATCGCTTCGTGTCGTCGCCACTGACGATCAAGGCCGAGCTGCTGTTGCGCATCGATCACTACTTGCTGTCGCGCGCCGGCCGGCTCGCCGGCATCCGACGCGTTGTGTCGCACGCGCAATCGTTCGGCCAGTGCCGCCAATGGCTCGCGGACCATCTGCCGAGCGTGCCGCTCGAAGAAGTATCGAGCAACGCCAAAGCCGCGGCAATTGCCGCAAAGCAACCGGGCACCGCAGCCATCGCCGGACGCTTGGCGGCGGAGCACTACGATCTCAAGGTCGTGGCCGCACACATTCAAGATCAGGCCACCAACCTGACCCGCTTCCTCGTCATCGGCCACGACGGACTCGCCGCGCCGACGGGTGAGGACAAGACCACGGTGCTGTTCTCGGTGCGCCACCAACCCGGCGTGTTGTTCACGCTCCTCAAACCGTTCGCCGACCATCACGTCAACCTCACCAGCATCGAGTCGCGTCCGATGAGCGGCCGGCCCTGGGAATATTTTTTCTTCCTCGACTTCGAAGGCCATGCCCGCGATCGCCGTGTCGCGCGGGCACTGCGCGCGCTGCAAACGCAAACGATCACTTGCCGTGTGGTCGGTTCGTATATCGCCGCGCGGCAACCGAAGTAGGAGGAGCGCGAGTACCTCTATGGATCTGGCTCAACTCGTGCCCGATTGGATTCGCAGCCTGTCAGCATACCCACCGGGTATGCCGATTGAAGAACTCGAGCGCGAGTACAGCATCTACGATTCGATCAAGCTGGCCTCCAACGAGAATCCGCTCGGTCCTTCGCCCAAGGCCGTGGCCGCGGTGGCGAAGGTGTTGTCGCAGATGCACCGTTACCCCGACGGCGGGTGTCACTACCTGCGGCGGGCGCTGGCGCAGCGGCTCGGCGTCGCGCCCGAAGCGCTGATCTTCGGCAACGGCTCGAACGAAATCATCGAACTGGTCGTGCGCACGGTCTTGTGCCGCGGCGAGCACGCGGTGATGGCCGATCAGGCCTTCGTGATCTATCGCATGGTCGTGCAAGCCGCCGGTGGGCGCAGCACGATCGTGCCGCTGCGCAACTTCACGCATGATCTCGAAGCGATCGCCGAGGCCATCACCCCGTCGACGCGGCTGGTGTTCCTCGCCAACCCCAACAATCCGACCGGGACCATCTTCTTTCGCGAGCAGTGGCGCGAGTTCCTCGCGGCGGTGCCGACCAACGTCGTCATCGTGCTCGACGAAGCGTACGCCGAGTTCGTCGAGGATCCCGAATATCCCGACTCGCTCGCCGACCTCGGCTCGGATCGTCTGCTCATCGTGCTGCGTACCTTCTCGAAGATTTACGGACTGGCGGCGCTGCGCATCGGCTATGGGGTGGCGCGCCCGGAGCTCATCGAGCTGATCAATCGCGTGCGGCAGCCATTCAACGTCGGCACCCTGGCGCAGGTCGGCGCGCTTGCGGCGCTCGACGATCTCGATCACGTCGCCGCAACGCGCCGCACCAATCGCGAGGGTTTGGCTTTCTTGCGCGCCGCATGCGAGCGCCTCGGCATCGCCTATGTTCCGAGCTGGGCGAACTTCCTGCTCATCGACGTCGGCAACGGTGCGCGGGTTTACGAGCGTCTATTGCGCGAAGGTGTGATCGTGCGGCCAATGGCGTTCTACGGATTGCCTGACCAAATTCGGGTCACTATCGGCTTGCCAGCGGAGAACGAGCGCTTCGTGACCGCGCTCGAAAAAGTTCTCCGCGCGGGAGGGGCGGGTGCCGCGCCTTTTTGAGCGAGCCGCGATTGCCGGCGTCGGATTGATCGGCGGATCGCTTGCATTGGCGGCGCGCCGCGCCGGTTTGATCGGCGAAGTGGTCGGTCTGGCGCGGCGTGCGGAGACGCTCGCCGAGGCCAAACAGCGCGGCCTGGTCGATCGCGCCACCAACGATCCAGCCGACGCCGCGCGCGGCGCCGATCTGCTCGTGCTCGCCGTGCCGGTGCGCGCCATCGCCGGCGTCGCACGCGCCTGTGTGCCGACACTCGCAACCGGTGCGGTCATCACCGACGCCGGCAGCGTGAAAGCGATCGTGGTGCGCGAGTTGGAAGCGGTCGCGGCGGCTGGGCAGCACGTCGTCGGCGCCCATCCTATCGCCGGCACCGAGGACACTGGCCCGGCGGCGGCGACGGCGGATCTGTTTCGCGATCAACTCTGCATCCTGACGCCAACGGCGCGCACTGACACCGCCGCCGCCGACCGCATCCAAGCGCTGTGGGAAGGCGTCGGCATGCGGGTCACGCGCATGACACCGGAGCGCCACGATGAAGTCCTCGCCGCGGTGAGCCACCTGCCGCATGTGATCGCCTTTGCCCTCATGAACGCCATCGCCGCCGCCGGTGGCGACCTCCCGCACTACAGCGGTGGTAGCTTGCGTGATGCGACGCGCGTAGCCGCGAGCTCGGTCGACATGTGGCGCGACATTCTGTTCGCCAATCGCGAGGCGATCGATCACGCACTGACCGGCTTCACCGCCGAGGTCGATCGGGTGCGCGATGCGATCCGTCGTGGAGACGAAGCGGCGCTGACGGAATTGCTGACGCGTGCCCGTGTGGCGCGACGCGGGTGGAAGGCGTGACCGACGCCATCGCGATTCGCCCGCTCACGCAACCGCCCGACGCAGTGGTCGCAGTGCCGGGCTCGCGCAGCGTGACCAACCGCGCCCTCTTGATCGCCGCACTGGGGGAAGGTCGTTCGACTCTCGACGGCGCATCGTTCAGCGACGATACCGATGCGATGGCCGCGGCTTGGCGCACCCTCGGCGTGCCGGTGGCGGAAGATGCGGCCGCCCTGCGCTTCGTCGTCGATGGATGCAGCGGTCAGTGGCCGGTAGTGAACGCGGTGTTGGACGCGCGTGCCGCCGGTACGGCGATGCGTTTTCTCACCGCGGCCTTGTGCGTCGGCCGTGGGCACTATCGCCTCGATGGCACCGCCCGCATGCGCGAACGGCCGATTCAGGATCTACTCGATGCGCTGAGTCAACTCGGGGCACGGGTCCGCAGCGAGCACGACACCGGCTGCCCGCCGGTCGTGATCGACGCGAGGGGACTGCCCGGCGGCACCGCCACGGTGGCGGGCGACAAGAGCAGCCAGTTTCTATCGGCGCTATTGATGGCAGCGCCGTACGCGCAGCGCGACGTGACGATAGCCGTGCGCGGCCAGTTGATCGCCCGGCCGTTCGTCGACATGACGCTCGGCGTGATGGCCGACTTTGGCGTCGCCGTGGAGCGCGATGCTGATCTCCGTTTCCGCATCCGCAGCGGACAGCGATACCGGGGCCGCACGTACCGGATCGAGCCCGACGCGTTGGGCGCGCACTACTTCTTCGCGGCCGCAGCGGTAACCGGCGGGCGTGTGCGCGTGAACGGCATCGGCCGGCACTCGACCCAAGGCGACGCGCGCTTCGTCGAGGTGTTGGCCACGATGGGCGCGACGGTGACGCGCACCGACGAGTTCATCGAAGTGATCGGGCCCACGCAGCTCCACGGCGTCGACGTTGACTTGAACGAGATCTCCGACACCGCGCTCACGCTCGCGGCAATCGCGCCGTTCGCCAGCACGCCCGTGCGCATTCGCAACGTCGCCCACATTCGGTTGCAGGAGAGCGATCGCTTGCACGCCGCGGCCACCGAGTTGCAGCGACTCGGGGTGGCAGTGAGCGAACACGACGACGGGTTGGAGATTCAACCGTCGCCGGTGCAACCGGCGACCGTACAAACGTACGACGACCATCGTGTCGCCATGAGCTTTGCGCTCATCGGCTTGCGCGTGCCCGGCATTCGCATCGCGGATCCGGCTTGCGTGGCAAAAACCTTTCCGGACTATTTCGCGCGCCTGGAGAGCTTGCGCCGATGAAGCCCATCGTGATCGCCATCGACGGACCCGCAGGCGCCGGCAAGAGCACGGTGAGTCGCACGCTCGCACAGCGACTCGGCTATCGCTACGTCGATACTGGCGCGATGTATCGGGTGATCGGCGTGCTGGCCGCAGAGCAGAGTATCGAGTTGACCGACGCCAGCGTCTTGGCGACGTTGTGCGATACCGTCACCATCCGTTTCGAGACCACGGGCGATCGTGTGCGCACGTTCGCTGACGGCCGCGATCTCTCCGATCTGATTCGCAGCGCGGCCGCCGGGCAACTCGCCTCCAAGGTGTCGACAGTGCCGGCAGTGCGCGATCGGCTGGTCGCGCAGCAACGCACGCTCGGCGCCGGCGGCGGTGTGGTCATGGAAGGGCGCGACATCGGCACGGTGGTCTTCCCGAGCGCGCCGCTGAAGGTTTTTCTCGATGCGTCGCCGCTGGAGCGTGCGCGCCGCCGCGCCGCGGAGCTGCAAGCGCGCGGTGAGCGCGTTGACGTCGACGCGATGGCGCGCGAGATCGCCGACCGCGATACGCGCGACCGCACGCGCGCGCACTCGCCGCTGCGCCCGGCCGACGATGCGCACGTGATCGACAGCACCGGGCGCGGCATCGAGGCCATTGTCGACGAATTGGTGGAATTGGCGCGGCGCGCGCAAGGTACGCAAAGGGGTTGAAACTGTATGGCGTCAGGGATAAGGACACTGCACCACATCCGATTCAGGGGGTAGGTTTCACATGGATCAGCAAACCAAAGCGGCCGCAGGCGGCGGCCAAGAGGATTTTGGCCGCCTGTTCGAGCAGAGCCTGCGTTCAGTGCGCCCGGGCGGTGTTGTCCGCGGCCGCGTTGTCCTGGTGTCGCGGGACACGGTCACCGTCGACATCGGCTACAAGTCGGAGGGCCACATTCCGCTGCGCGAGTTCATCGACCGCGACGGCACCGTCGGCGTGCAAGAGGGCGACGAGATTGACGTGTACTTTGACACCGCCGAAGGCGAGCAGGGCGGCATCGTGCTGTCGCGCGCCAAAGCGGAGCAGTTCAAGGTCTGGCACGACATCGAAGAGGCGTTCGAGAAAAACGGCGCGGTCGAAGGCGTAGTCGTCGGCAAGGTGAAGGGCGGGTTGAAGGTGGATGTGGGAGTGCCTGCCTTTCTACCCGGTTCGCATACCGACATACGCCCGGCGCGTAATCTCGATCGCTACATCGGTCAGCGCGGACGCTTCGCGGTGCTCAAGTTCAACCGCGCGCGCGGCAACGTCGTGGTGTCACGCCGCGCTGTGCTCGAACGCGAGCGCGAATCACTGAAAGAGGAAACGCTCAAGGTGCTCGAACCCGGCATCGTGCTCGAAGGCACGGTGAAGAACATCACCGACTACGGCGCGTTCGTCGACCTCGGCGGCATCGATGGTTTGCTGCACGTCACCGACATGTCGTGGGGGCGCGTCAACAAACCGTCCGACGTGGTGCAGGTGGGCGAACACGTCAAAGTGGTGGTGCTCAAGTACGATCCGGAACGCGGCCGCGTCTCACTCGGCATGAAGCAGATTCTACCCGACCCGTGGTCGACGGCCGCCGAGCGATTCTACGCCGGCGCGCGCGTCAAGGGTAAGGTGGTCAGCTTGGCCGACTACGGCGCGTTCATCGAACTCGAACCCGGTATCGAAGGCCTCGTCCACGTCTCCGAGATGTCGTGGTCCAAGCGCATCGCGCATCCCTCGAAAGTGCTCGAACCGGAGCAAGAGGTGGAAGTCGTCGTGCTCGATGTCGACGCGCCGAACAATCGCATCTCGCTGGGCCTCAAGCAGACCGAGCCGAATCCGTGGGAGATGATGCGCATCAACCACCCGATCGGCAGCCACGTTCAAGGCAAGGTCAAGAACGTCACCGACTTCGGGGTCTTCGTCGGCATTGAAGACGGCATCGATGGCTTGGTGCATGTCTCCGATCTGCACTGGACCAAAAAGATCAAGCATCCGTCGGAACTGTACAAGAAGGGCGACGATCTCGACGCCGTCGTGCTCGGCATCGACGTCGACAACGAACGGGTTTCGCTCGGCGTCAAGCAAATCACCGAAGACCCATGGTCGACGATCAGCAAGCGCCATCCGGTGGGCACCCGAATCAAGGGCCGCGTCACCAGCGTCACCGACTTCGGGTTGTTCGTCGAATTGGAAGAAGGCTTGGAAGGCCTGATCCACGTGTCGCAGATAAGCCACGAGCGCATCGAGAAACCCCAGCTGATGTTCCAGCCCGGGCAGGAAGTCGAAGCCGAGGTTACCCAGATCGACATCCGCGAGCGCAAGATCGGCCTCAGCATCAAAGCGCTGCGCCGCAGCGAAGAGCGCGAAGAGGTCGAGTCGTACATGAAGAAGGAAAGCGAAGGGGCGCGGTTCTCGTTCGAGGACATCCTCAACGAGGAGCTTCGCCTCGATCGCGATGCGCCCCGCGATGTCCCAAAGGATCGGAGCTGAGCCGCCGATGACGAAGCGCGATCTCATTGAAGAGGTCGTGAATCAGTATCCGCAGTTTTCGCGGCGCGACGCTGAGGTGATGGTCAACTCGGTGTTCGACAGCATGGCCGACGCGCTACGGCGGGGGGATCGCATCGAGATCCGCGGTTTTGGTAGCTACGTGGTCAAGCCGCGTCAAGCTCGCCAGGGCCGCAATCCGAAGACCGGTCACCTCGTAAACGTCGCGGCCAAGCGCGTCCCCTTTTTCAAGGTCGGCAAAGAGCTGCGCCAGCGCGTCGACGGCAAACCCGTCGATCCCACCTCGGCCACCGGCTGAGTTCGCCGATGGAGACGCTCTGGGCTCCGTGGCGCATGGCGTACGTGGCGGGGCCCAAGGAGTCCGGCTGCATATTCTGCACTCACCCCGTTGCCGCGGATGCGCGCCAGGCCCTCGTGCTGGCCACCACGCCCACGAGTGTCGTCATGCTCAATCGCTTCCCCTACGCCAACGGGCATCTGATGGTCGCGCCGCGCGCACACACCGCCGAGTTGGATCAATTCTCGGCGGTGGAGTTCGGCGCGCTGATGGAAACCGTGCGCCGCGCCGCACGCGTGTTGCGTGAGGTGTTTGCCCCCGAGGGAATGAACATCGGCCTCAACCTCGGCCGCGCGGCGGGTGCTGGCGTTGCCGATCACCTGCACTGGCACCTGGTGCCGCGCTGGGTCGGCGACACCAACTTCATGCCGCTGATCGGCGAGGTGCGGGTCATGCCTGAACATCTGCTCGCTACCTACGACCGTCTCCGACCGCACTTCGCGACGGCGGCCGCGTCGACCGGCTAACTGCACGCACTGTGTTGCCCGCAGCGTAGTGCCCCCCTATAATCATCAGAACTCGACGGATCGACGTGATCGAAAGGTGAGCGTGATGCAGACAGCGCGGACTCTGGGGGAATTGCGAGCGGCGGGCTATCAGGTGCGGGGCGTGCGCGCGGAGATGCGACGCAACTTACTCGACCGTCTCAATCGCCGCGAGCGCATCTTGCCGGGCATCATCGGCTTCGACGATACGGTCGTGCCCGAGATCGAAAACGCCATCCTCGCCGGCCACCACATGGTGTTCCTGGGTGAACGCGGCCAGGCCAAGTCGCGCATCATTCGCGCCCTGACGGGGCTGCTCGATCCGCTCGTGCCGGCGGTGCGCGGTTGCGAGATCAACGACAACCCGTTCGATCCGATCTGCAAGGAGTGCCGCCGTCGTCTCGCCGATCAGGGCGACGCGCTCGAGATCACGTGGATCGGACCCGATCATCGCTATGCCGAGAAGCTGGCGACGCCCGACGTGTCGATCGCCGATCTCATCGGCGAGATTGACCCGATCAAGGTGGCCGAGGGTCGCTACCTCGCCGACGAGGAGACCATTCACTACGGCCTGGTGCCGCGCACCAACCGCGGCATCTTCGCCATCAATGAGCTGCCCGACCTCACCGAGAAGGTGCAGGTCGGATTGTTCAACCTGATGGAAGAGAAGGACGTCCAGATCAAAGGTTACAAGATCCGCCTTCCCGTCGACGTCGTGATCGTCGCCAGCGCCAACCCTGAGGACTACACCAACCGCGGCCGCATCATCACGCCCTTGAAGGATCGCTTCGACGTGCAGATTCGTACCCACTATCCGCGCACGCTCGACGACGAGATCGCCATCATGCAGCAGGAGCTGCCGCCGCTCGACCGCGTCGAGCGGACCCTCGGCATGCCGGCGTTCATGCTCGAAGTTATCGCGCAGCTCACCTTCGAGGCGCGGGCCTGCAACGAGATCAATCAAAGCTCCGGCGTCAGCGTGCGCGTGAGCATCAACAACTACGAGAGCGTGCTCAGCAATGCTGAGAAGCGCGCGTTGCGCGTCGACGAGCGCGAGATCGTGCCGCGCCTCACCGATCTGCACTCGATGCTCGCATCGACCTCGGGCAAGATCGAATTGGAGTACGCCGGCGAAGACAAGAAGGCTGAGGACCTGATTGATCGACTGCTCAACCGCGCCATCCTGAAAGTGTTCGACAAGTACCTGCAGATCGACAAGCTCAAGTCGATCAGCGAGTACTTCGAACAAGGATGGGGAGTCGAAGTATCCGACAGCATGCCATCAGCCGACTACCTCGATGCGCTGCGCGCGATTCCCGGCTTGCAGGAAGCCGTGCGCACGCTGGGCAGCGTCGAGAGTCCCGGCTTCATTGCGGCGGCCATTGAACTGGTCCTCGAAGGACTCCACCTCCATCAGAAACTCAACAAGGACCGCGACGGCGGCCGCTATTCGTATCGCGCGTGAAACAGGCAGATGGCTGATCGCGTGTCGCAGATGGTCGGAAACTGCTCTCGATCCGAGCCATCCGCCATCCGCCATCCGCCATCAGCTATCAGCCATCGGCCACAAGCCATGTTGAAGATCCGCTACACCGAGTGGGATGGGAGTCAGCGCATCAAGCTGACCGCCGACCAGGTGTTCGAGAAACTGTCGGAATACCTCTCCTACACCGATGACGTGCAGCAGGCGCTCGACTGGATGATGCGCCAGGGCTTCGACTGGGAGGGCATGCAGGTCCTCGGCCTCGACGACTTCCTCGAACAATTGCGCGAGGCGATGCGCCAGCGCTATCGCGATTTCAATCTCAACTCGGCGCTCGACGAGATGCGCCAGCGCCTCGACGAGATTGTCGATCTCGAACGCGACACGCTCGAGCACGGCGAGGTGCCGCCAGAGCGCGCGCAGGTGAAGCGTGACTTCCTCGATCAGCTTCCTCATCGCTTGAGCGAGGCGATCGAGCGGATGAAGTCGTACGACTTCGAGGATTCACAGGCCGCCGGCGACTTCGAGAATCTGCTGGAAGAGCTGGAGGACATCAGCGAGCTGGAGGATTTTCAGCGCCGTCACGGCGATATGTTCCACGGGCCCAAGTCGCTCGGGTATCAGGATGCGCTCGATCTGATGCGCGAGATGAACCAGCTCAAGCAACTCGAAGAGGCGCTGTCGGACGGCGACTTCGAGCGCGTCTCACTCGACGAGTTGCGCGATCTGCTTGGCCCGCAGGCGTTTCAGGACTTCCAGACCCTCAAGCAAGTGCGCATGCTGTTGCGCGACGCCGGCTACCTCGCCGGCAAAGAAGGTCGCGCGCAGCTGTCGCCCAAGGGCGTGCGACGGATCGGACAGTTGGCGCTGCGCGACATTTTCCAAGGTCTCATGCGCGATCGGCCGGGCAGTCATCAGGTCGACCATCGCGGCCAGGCCGACGCGCGTCCCGACGCCACCAAGTTGTATCACTACGGCGACCCGCTCAACCTCGATCTCGTGCGCACGCTGAAGAAGGCGCTGGCGCGCAAACGGGGCGCGCCGCTGGCTCTCGAACCAACCGACTTCGAAGTCTTCGACACGCAGTACGCCACCACCACGTCGACCGTAT
This sequence comes from Deltaproteobacteria bacterium, assembly GCA_016178705.1. Taxonomy (NCBI): domain Bacteria; kingdom Pseudomonadati; phylum Myxococcota; class Myxococcia; species Deltaproteobacteria bacterium. Next base: position 367,512 of record JACOST010000030.1, read on the forward strand.
TGCTGCTCGACATGAGCTGGTCGATGAGCTGGGAAGGGCGCTTCGCCGCCGCCAAGAAGGTCGCCCTGGCGATGGAGAGTCTGGTGCGTTCGCGCTACCCGCGCGACTACTTCGCGATCGTCGGCTTCTTCACCCGTGCGATCGAGTTGAAGGTGAAGGATTTGCCCGAAGCGAGTTGGAACATGGGCGATCCGTTCACCAACTTGCAGGACGGCCTACGGCTGGCGAGTGACTTACTGCGACGGCACCCGAGCAACAACCAGCAAGTGATCGTCATCACCGACGGCCAGCCGACGGCGTACTTCTCGCGCGGGCGTTTGTACTGCGAGTGGCCGCTGTCGTTCGGCGGCATCAGCATGCGCGCGGCGCAGGAGACGCTGAAGGAAGTCGAGCGCGTCACCAAGCGTGGCATCACCATCAACACGTTCATGCTCGACGACAGCCCCAGCCTGCGCGCCTTCGTCGAACGCATGACCCGCATCAACAAAGGTCGCGCGTTGTACACCCGCCCGGACCATCTCGGCGAGTACCTGTTGGTCGACTACATCGGCAAGAAGCGCAAGAAGGTGTGAGCGCGGCGGTAGAACTATCTTGAGAATTTTTCTGCATAAAATTGCGCTTGACACAGAACTGGGCTCCCATCTATGGACCCATCAGCATGTCAACCGACCGCGCATACCGGAGGAGCCGGGCCACGAGAGGTTTCGGGCAGGCTCGGCACGATGTGCTCGGCCCGCTTTCCCCGTCGAGTGATGGACTCTCTCTCGATGAGCTGAGCGGCGATCCAGCGCCGCCGCAGGCTAGCGCGTGGCGCGGATTGTCGGCGGCACCCACGCTGTTGTACGAGCGAGGCCTCCAGCACCTGTCGCAGGCGGTCGACCTACTGACACGCTACAACTTAGCCGATGCTGACAAAGCGTGCGGACTCATCGTGCGCGCGCTTGCGACCTACCACGCGCTGCTCCCTCGACTACAAGGACCCGCTCCCACCGCGACGGCGGTCGCGAGCAAGGGAGCGCTCCGGGCTGACCGTTCAGCGTGGGGAGACGGCGCCCATGCGTTTTGTCGGGAAGGCGACTACTGGAGCGTAACCTTCGAGCGGCGAACGGTAAGACTGAAACATACCAAGGGGCTTGGATACATTGCCTACTTGTTGCGTACTCCGCTGCAGGAAGTGCACGTACTCCAACTTGTGGCTCAAGCCGGGTTACAAGCGAGCGGTGCTTCCATTGCCTCCACGCCCCGTGACCGCCTTGGCAGAGATCTCGTTCCGCTATCCGATCAAAGCATTCCGGTGATCGATGCCCAAGCGTTCGCGCAGTATCGGCAGCGTTTGCGGGGGCTGCGCGAAGAACTTGACGACGCCGAGCGGAATCACGACCTGGGCCGCACAACCTCGCTCGGACACGAAATGCAATTACTCCATGCCCAGTTGGCGGCGGCGAGCGGCTATCACCGCGAGGGCTCGCCCCGATCTATTCCCACGGCCGCAAGTCGCGCGCGCGTCGCGGTGCGAAACAACATCGCGACGGCGTTGAAGGGGATTCACCTGTATCACACGCCCCTGTGGCGCCATCTCTTCACCGCCGTGAGGACGGGCTTGTTCTGCTCGTATGCTCCGGAACAGCCTGCGATGTGGGATATCCGCGACTCGCTCTGAGCTGCCCCGTCTGCGCCTGATTTCCTCTACGGTACCCGGGCGCGCCCAAGAGGGTACCCGACGGAAGCTCGCAACGATTGTTACGCACAACGCAACATTGTTACGACGAATTTAACCCCTTCCTTGTGGCATCATCATCTGACCCGGTACCGGCGGTACGTCAGCACCGTGTACGCGCCCAAAGGAAGGGAGATCGCATGATCAACAGGCGGAACAAGCAGGCTGAGAGACACCTGAACCGGAGCACGGCACCGAGTGCATGGCTGGTCTCCGCACTTGCGGCGACCGCTCTCTTTGCGGGCAATGCTAGGCCAGGAATCGCCGCGACGCGTCTATACGTCCAGAACGCCGCTGCGGACGCTTCTCCCTCCGGGCTGCGCGGTGCTTGGGATGATCCCGACCATGCAACCACCATTAAACTATCGACCGTGAAGGCAGGGACGTTCGCCACGACAGCCGCCGCGGAGACGGCGACGACAGCTGGCTACGACGTGGCCCTGCTGCGTGCGATCGGCGAGCCGCTCGACACGCAAACGCCGATCCTAAAGTCCGGTACGCTCTCATGGGTACTCGGCGTCAAGGAAAGCCTGGCGGCGGCCGACCTGTACTGGCACGTTCATGCTTACGTATGCCGCAAACAGACAAGCGATTGTGACACGAACGTGGGCACGCTCGTGAACGACTACGTTGAGAACACGAGTAACGAGTTCCCAACAACCGGCCAAGGTTTGGGCGTTCAGGGCGGTGTGGTTCAGCTCAGCAGCTATATGACTGCCGATCTCGCCGTCTTGCCTGGTGATCGTATCGTCATCGAGGTGGGCTACGTTGCTCGCAATACGTCGGCGACGACCTACACAGGCACATTGTGGTACGGCGGCACCGGCTCCGACCTAACCGTAGGTATTGACGCGACACTTCGCGCTGGTTGGTTCGAATTATCTCAAGACATCTACTTCCCCCTCTACTGGGTGCCGGGCTCCACTGGCGGGGGTGGGGCGTTCGGTGAGGCAGCCCACTGGGCTGCGACGTCAGGGGGCGTAGGCAATTACAGCACCCCAAATCTGCACAGCAATGTGCGGTTCGACGGCTCTTCCTTCACTGCGGACGGGCAGACGGTCGCTTCTTCTCAATCGTACCCGGTCCACGACATGGACTGGTCCCAGGTGGCGTCGGGGATGACGCCGCATAACCCCACGCTGTTTGTCGGCGGGGCGTCGGGCGTGCGCGGCAACCTCACGCTGGCGGAGGTAACGCAAATGACGGTTGTCTTTGGCAATGCCTGCACCCCGGGCGGTAACGTTATCCTTTCGTTCCTCTTTCAATCGAGTGTCGCCACAATTGACGCGAAGGGCCACGATCTCGGTTGCCCGGCATTCTTTCCTGGCAGCTACACGCTTCTGAGCGACCTGAAGGGTTCGCAGCAGATCGATGTCGAGAGTGGTGCCAGCCTCGCCACTAACGGCTACAAGGTTTCTACTGCGAGATTCATGGGCGGAGCCGTGCAACTCGGCAGTTCTGAATTTCACCTCCTCGCATCATCCACTCTCCCCACCGTCCTCTTCAGTACAGGTTGGAACATCGGAACGTCGAAACTCTTCATCGAGGCGCCAACGGCTTTGGTTGGTGGCCCTGCCTTTTACGACATGATCGTATCCGCTGGTTCAAGCGTCACGTTCCCACCGGATCAGACGGCCAGTTCGTTCAATTCGATCTCGTTGGGAGCCGGAGCCAGCTTGACCCTGCCGGCTGCTGCGACCACGACAATCAACGGCGGCAGCACCGCATGCCCGGCTGGACTCTGTGGCGACGGGGCAGCGACCCTTCGATCGGACACCCCTGGCGTTGCGGCAAGCCTTGTCAAGACAAGCACCGGCGCCGTGACGGTGAACTACTGGGACATCAAGGACTCGGCCGCATCGGGCGCTGTTTTCACCGCGAACAATAGCATCGACAGTGGCAATAACACCGGCTGGAACTTTGGCTCGGGTTCGATCACGGCGACACCGACTCCCACCGGAACCTTCACGCCAACTTTCACGTCGACCACGACGGCCACGAACACTCGCACCATCACGCCCACGAGTCCCCCAACGTACACATTCACGTGGACGCCGACGCCGACGTGGACGCCGACGCCGACTGCGACTCCAACACCTACGACTACCCCCTACAAGGGCCATCTCGACCAGCTTACGTTCGAGACGGACGCGCTGATCGAAGCGTCATCCGTCACTGGTCCTGCTGCTTGCACGCGTCTGAGTGGTGCCGCCAACTGTGCGACCGGTACAGGCTGTTATCGGTGGAATCCCCCAGCCAACGGGGCCTGCGCTGTGGTCAAGAGTGGCTTCAGCAACCCAGAGTTGCGAGTATCTTACAGGATGAAGTTGGCGAGCGTGGATGGGGGTGTCTTCGAAACGCTCGAAGTCGCAGCGAACGGTAAAGCCACTACTGTGCGAGTGGATACCAACAACAAGCTTAACCTCTTCGTCCGCGGCCAGGGCACGGCGTGCGCAACCGGGACCGCGACACTCCTGGTCGACGGCACCACCTGGTACCGAGTCGAGCACCGCATGAGTATCGGAGTAAACGGCGTTGCCGACGTGCGGCTGTTTGCGAACGATAACACGCAGCTGGACTCGCTGAGCTGCAGCGCCAATTTGGGCACCACCAATCTGACGCGTGTCGTGATTGGCGACAACACCACTCACGGATCAGCGACACCCGATGTTGTGTTCGACGATGTCGACATCCACGACGGCACGGCGTGGCCAGGCAACGTGCGCTGGGCTCCTGTTCTGCCGCTGGATGCGATCCCGCCACAGTGCAGCGAAACGCCGACCGGAACCGCGCATGGGTGTTCAGCAACCGCCCTCTCGGCCTGCGTCAACGAGAATCCTCCGAGCGATGGTGACACAACGACGCTGTCATACTCGACCGCGAACTGCACGTTCGCACATGCCCCGTTAGGGGTGGTGCCGGCGCCGGCCATCCATGCCGCCGAAACGTGGCTCAACGCGAAGCGCACGAGCAGCTCGGGTATTCTGGGCCGCGTCTTGATTCCGCCAGGGTCAGCCCCGAACGTCAGTGCGCTTGGTACGTTTCCAACGGCCTATGGGGACTGGATAAGGACGGATCAGCGCAATCCGTTCACCGGGAACGCCTGGACAGCGCCCGAGATCGACAACACCTCATTTGGATACGCTCGGACATCCTCACTGGGGAGCGGGCGTGTAACCGACGTGCGCTGGATCGTGGGCTACGAGCTATAAACCCAACAATTGGCGGCCGCCCGGAGCAGTCGGGCGGCCGCCAGCTTTTTCCGGCCTCTTCCTCACTTCAACTGCGGCGGCTCGTCGACTTCTTCGGCTTCGGTGGTGTCGCGGTGGACTTCCTCGCGGATGATGCGCTCGGTGGCGCTGTTGAGGTACTCGTTGAGCGCCGCGTGCAATTGCCGAAACTCGGGCCACAGGATGCTCTGCACGAAGGAATCGGGGGCGCGCAGCATCACGGTGGTGTAGCGCTGGCGCTTGTAGCGGTATGGATGCAGCTCGTAGCGCCGACACAGCGCCACGAACAACCGCCGCGCCCAGTGATCGGGAAACGTAAACTTGATCTCGACCGGACGCTCTTCGCGTTGAGCCGCCTCGAGGCGCTCGCGAATCCGCCCCAACGCTGCGGCGGCGGCTGACCGTTCGCCTGCCGTGGCGGCGCCAGCGAATAGCGCCTCGATCTTGCGCAGCTTCGCGCGCAGCTCGGCATCGTCCATCGCGGCCTTGTGCCACGATTCGATGGACAGGGCGAGGCGGGCATTCCGGTCGCGGCACGCATTTGCTGGTCACCCGCGAGAGTGTCACAATCCGTTCGCAGGCAGGGTATGGGAGTCAATCAACCTAACGCGAGCCGGCACGTGCGCCCACGAGGAACTGTCAGCGAAGGCATCTTGCAGGAGATTGTCCGTCGCATCGTCGAGGCTGTGCGCCCGGAGAAGATCATCCTATTTGGCTCGGCCGCGCGCGGCGAGATGGGACCGGACAGCGATGTTGATTTGCTTGTGGTGAAGGCCGGGGTAGACCGGCGTGCCGTGGCACAACTGCTCTACCGACGGCTGGCCGGTGTCGGCGTGGCGAAGAATATACTTGTAGTGACACCAGGGGACGTCGAACGCCACAAGGACAACATCGGTTTGGTGATCTCCCCGGCCCTGCGCGAAGGAAGGGTGATCTATGCCGCTTGATGATCTGGGTGAAGGGACCCCAGACGAGTGGTTGCGGCGCGCGAAGGGAAATCTCGCGCGAGCCCGACAACCCAAACCGACCGAGGCGTTCTGGGAAGATCTGTGCTTCGATGCGCACCAAGCGGCGGAGAAGGCAGTCAAGGCGGTGCTCATCTTCCGTCGCATTCGTTTCCCGTACGTCCATGACATCGGCGAGTTGTTGGCAACGCTTGAGCGAGGCGGGCAACAGATAGTTGCCGATCTTTACGACGCTGCGGCAGTACTCTCCCCGTACGCCGTGCAGACTCGATACCCCGGCGCTGCCCCGCCGGTGTTGGAAAGCGGATTATCGGCGCGCCGTCGCGCTTGCTGAACGCGTTGTTCAGTGGGCGGAGGAAATGGTCGGAACGTAGCGATGACATCCCTCATCCTCGCCGCAACCTTCTTTGTCGGGATTCACGTCTTCATCTCGGGCACGCGGGTGCGTGACGTCGTCGTGCGCGCGATCGGCGAGCGGCCGTTTCTCGGACTCTTCTCGCTGTTGTCGCTGGCCGGCCTCGCGTGGCTGGGCCGGGCGTACGCGCAGGCGCCGCTGATCACGCTGTGGGGAAAGGTCGACGGCCTTCGCTCGGTGGCACTGTTGGTGATGTTGGTGTCGGTCCAGTTCGTCGTCATCGGCCTCACCACGCCCAGTCCGACGGCGGTGGGCGGCGAGGCCCATCTGGATGAATCGGAGCCCGCACGCGGAATGTTGCGCGTGACCCGCCATCCATTTTTGTGGGGCGCGGCCATCTGGGCCGCGATGCACTTCGTGCTGAACGGCGACGCCGCCGGAGCGGTCTTGTTCGGTTCGATTTTGCTACTGGCTCTCGTCGGGCCGTTGTCGATCGACGCGAAGCGACGGCGTGCCTTCGGCGAGCGCTGGAACCGCTTTGCCGCGACGACATCCAACGTTCCGCTTGCCGCCATCGCACAAGGACGCAATACCTTCCAGCTCGCTGAACTAGGTTGGTGGCGCATCGCACTTGGGGTCGCCCTGTACGTGATCCTGCTGCTGAGTCACCGCTGGCTGTTCGGCGTCTCTCCGCTGTCGCTCTAGCCCGGCGTTCGACCACTCGCGCTTCACCGACACGACTCATCATCTCCTTGCGCCACCGCGGCAAATGCCGTATTCGGCGCGCATATGCGCATCGGGGTTGTCGGCGGCGGTAGTTGGGGCACCGCTTTGGCCAAACTGCTCGCCGAGCTTGAGCACGAGGTCACGCTGTGGTTCCACAACCCCGAGGTCGAACGCGCCACGGCGGCCGCGCATGAGAACACGACCTATCTGCCCGGCTTCCGCTTGCCTGACAACGTGCACACCACGGCCTCGCTGCGTGACGCGGTCGCCGACGCGCTGGTCGTCCTCTCTGTCGTGCCGTCGCATGCAACCCGGGAAGTCCTCGCCGCAGCCGCGCCGTTCGTTCACAAGGACGCGTTGCTAGTGAGCGCTTCGAAAGGGGTCGAGCAAGGAACTCTCAAGCGTATGTCGGAGGTGCTGGTCGACGTCATCGGTCATACCCGAGCGGGCCAGGTGGCATCGCTGTCGGGACCGAGTTTCGCGCGCGAGGTCGCGGCGGGCATGCCGACCGCGGTAACGCTCGCGGCCGCCAATATGACGGTGGCCGAGCGGCTGCAGAAGATCTTCCTCGCGCCGACGTTTCGGGTTTACGCGAGCAGCGATCTGATCGGTGTCGAGATCGGCGGCACGGTAAAGAACGTGATTGCGATTGCCGCCGGCGTCAGCGACGGGTTGGGGTTTGGTAGCAGCACGCGCGCGGCGTTGATCACGCGTGGCGTGGCCGAGATCGCACGGTTGGTTCAGAAGCTCGGCGGCGATCCGCGCACCGTGTCGGGGCTGTCGGGCGTGGGCGATCTGGTGCTGACCTGCACCGGCGACCTGAGCCGCAACCGCACCGTCGGCCTGCGCCTCGGGCGCGGCGAGAAGCTGCGCGACATCCTGGCCGATATGAAGATGGTTGCCGAAGGTGTAAAGAACAGTGCGACCGTCTGCGAGTTGGCGCGCCGCGCGGGCGTCGAGCTGCCGATCGCCGAGCAGATCCGCCTATTGCTCCACGAGGACAAGCCCGCTCGCCAGGTCGTGGGCGACCTGATGAGCCGCCAAGCGCGGCCAGAATTCTGGAATTGATCTGAGGAAAGGACGCAACGCGAATGGGAAACAAAGGAACCTGCAAGGCCGCCGATTGCGGCAAGGACGTGAAGGCCAAGGGCTACTGCGAACGGCACTACAGCCAATGGCGCAAAGGCAAAATGGGTAAGCCGCGCTATAAGATCTGCCACGCCGAAAACTGCCGCAAGGCGATTACTCGGCGCGGCCTGTGTCAGGCGCACTTCGAGGCGCAGTTCACCAAGAAGAAGGCCGAAGCCACGGCACCGGCCGTCGAGGCACCGGCGGCATCATAGAGAAACTCCCTTCATCACGGAGAAACTCCCTTCATCACGCTGCGTACCTCCAAATTGACTTGGCGGGCGCGGTGTGGTGTTAATGCGCCTTTCCGCCAGGGGCACAACACCAGCAGCGGTCGCGGACGATGAGTACGAAAGCCCCGGGCCGCGGGGGAACCAATGAAACGCACCTATCAACCCAGCAATACCCGACGCAAGCGAACCCACGGGTTTCTCACCCGCATGGCGACAGCGGGAGGCCGCGCCGTGATCAAGCGCCGGCGGGCCAAGGGCCGCAAACGTCTGACCGTCAGCATCCCGCCGAAGCAACCGCGCTGAGTCCGGCCACGCCGATCACGCGGCAGCGGTTGCCGCGGCGTTGGCGGATCCGCAATCGACGAGAGTATGTTTGGTTGCAACGCGACGGTCGCCGCCGGAGCACGCTGCACTTCATTGTTCTGTGGCGCGGGCGGACGGACGGTGTCAGCCGGCTGGGCCTTACTGTCAGCCGCAAGGTCGGAGGCGCGGTGATTCGCAATCGAGTGAAGCGTCGGGTGCGCGAATGGTTCCGCCGCCAGCGGCTGCAGCTCGTCCAGGCGCGCGACTTTGTCGTGATCGCCCGGCCGAGCGCAGCCATCTTGAGCGCCGCGGAGATCGCCGTCGAATTGACGCAAGCCGGACGCGCATCATGATCACTGTTCAGTCTCTGGCGACGCGCGGCCAGCGCCGCCCGTTCGCACGCGCGCTCATCGTCGGCGTGATTCAACTTTACCGAATGTCTATCTCTCCGCTATTGGGACAACATTGCCGCTTCGCTCCCTCTTGCTCGGTGTACGCGCGCGACGCCATCGATCGGCACGGCTTCTGGCGCGGTGTTCGGCTCAGCCTGCGGCGCGTTGCCCGCTGCCATCCTTGGCACTCTGGTGGATGGGATCCGGTGCCTTAGGTGATGGAGCGGCGCGCATTCATCGCAGTCGTCATCTCGATTGCGATACTTGTCTTCTATCAAGAAGTGGTGCTGAAGCGTCTGTATCCACCGCCACCAGCCGCGCTAGATGTGCCGGGCGAGCCACCGAGCGCGGCGCCACGCGCCGAGACTGTGCCGCCGCCGGCCATCGAAGCTGAAACAGCGGCACCCGCGCCGCTTCCGATCGTCAATGATCACCCGATCGAGATCGACACCGATCTCTATCACGCCACCATCACCGCCACGGGAGCGCGTCTGACCAGCTTCCAACTCAAACGGCAGCGCACCAGCCTTGCGCCGGACTCTCCCCCGCTCGAAATGGTACGGGTCACCAGCGGCGAGTACCCGCTCGCGGTACAGCTCCGTGGGGCGAAGGAGTCGCTCAACGACGCGGCGCTGACGTATCACGCCGATCGCGATGCGGTAGCCCTCCACGACGGTGGCGAGGGCACGCTAACGCTGACCACCACTTCGGCCGACACCACCATCACCAAGACCTTCAGCTTCCGCGACGATTCCTACCTCGTCGGACTCGACATCACGGTCGACGGCGGCGCGACGTTCAGCGAAATCGGCGTGGCCTGGCACAAGGGGATCGAGGCGGCAGCGCTTCCGGGCGTTGAACAGCTCTTCGACCAGATCTCGCTGCTGCAAGACAAAAAGCTGTTGCACGAAAAGTTCGACGCGCTGGCCGCCGGCAAAGTGATCGAGAAAAACATTTACTGGGCCGGCTACGACGGGCGCTACTTCATGGCGATGATGGTGCCGGGTGATCCGGCGCCGGCACGGGCGTGGCTTAAGCAACGTGATCACAGCGTGGAAACCATGGTGCTCATGCCACGCGCGGAAGCCCGAGTCGCCACGCACATGGATGTGTATGTCGGGCCGAAGGACTACAACGCTCTCAAAGAAGTCGGCCACGAACTCGATCGCGCCGTCGATCTGGGCTGGTTTTGGTTCATCGCTTGGCCGCTCTTGCTGGCCATCAAGTTCTCCCACCGCATCACCGGCAACTACGGCATCGACATCATCCTGCTCACCGTGACGATCAAGATCCTGTTCATCCCGCTCACTCAGCGCAGCTTCAAGTCGATGAAGGCGATGCAGAAGTTGCAGCCGCAAATGGCGAAAATCCGCGAGCGCTACAAGGACACGCCAGAGGAGATGAACAAGGAGATCATGGAGTTGTACCGGCGCCACAAGGTCAACCCGCTCGGCGGCTGCCTGCCGATGGTTCTGCAGATGCCGGTCTTCTTGGGCCTCTACGCGGCCCTCTCGCACGCCGTTGAGTTGCGCCACGCGCCGTTCTTTCTGTGGATCACCGATCTTTCCGCGCCCGATCGCTTGGGCTCGCTGGCCATCCCGTTCGTGTCGCCACCCGGAATCCCCGTGCTCACACTGTTGATGGGCGGCAGCATGTTCCTGCAGCAGTGGATGACTCCGAGCACCGGCGACCCCCAGCAGCAACGAGTCATGATGATTATGCCGCTCATGTTCACCTTCATGTTCGTCAGCTTCCCTGCCGGCCTGACGTTGTACTGGTTGGTGAACAACCTCTTGACCATCGGGCAGCAATACGTGATCAATCGTCCCGAGCGCCGATCCGAATAGGAGCGTCCATGGGCCACGTGGAGGTCGAGGGGAGCAGCATCGACGAGGCGATCGACAAGGCGCTGCAGCAACTGGGCGTCGCTCGCGATCAAGTCGCGGTCGACATTCTTTCCAGCCCGACGAAAGGTTTGCTGGGCATCGGCGGCCGCAAAGCCAAGGTGCGAGTCGCCCTGCGCGCACCGATCAGCATCGAGGAGGAGCCGCTGCCTGCTCCGCGCGCGGCCGCACGCCGTGCGGAGGCAGCCCCCTTACCCATCGATCCCGAATTGCTGTCGCGCGCCCGAGAGTTGCTACAAGACATCCTGAACCGTATGGGGTTCGCGGTCACTGTCAACGCCACCGAGGACGACGGCATGATCCATCTGGCGATCGTCGGCGACAGCACGGGGGTATTGATCGGCCGGCACGGTCAAACGCTCGACGCCTTCGAGTACTTTCTGCACCGCGCGCTCTCCAAGCAGGAAGACGGCGTGGGACGCATCATCGTCGACTGCGAGGACTACCGCGTGCGTCGCCGCGAGAGTTTGGAAGCGATGGCCAACCGCCTTGCCGAACAGGCGAAGATAAAGCGTAGATCGCTCTCGATCGAATCGTTGAGCCCGCGCGAGCGGCGCATTGTTCATCTCGCGCTGCAGAACCAGCCAGGGGTGACGACGCGTAGCTCGGGTGACGGGCACTACCGCGATCTGCTGATCATTCCCGACGGCGCGCCCGCCGGTGCGCGTGAACGCGGGCGACCGCCGCGCACGAACCCAAGCGGCAGCACCCGCTGACGCCGGCTCCCGCCGGCGTCTCAGTCAACGAGATGTACGCCGTTGATACCATCGCCGCACTCGCCACTCCGCCGGGTGTGGGCGGCATTGGTATCGTACGCATCAGTGGGCCTGGCGCGCTCCAGATAGCGACGGCCATGTTCCAGGGCCGTCCGGACAACGATTGGGCGTCGCATCGGCTCTATCACGGTGCCGTGCGCGATTTGCACGGTCGAACGCTGGACGACGGGCTCGCCGCACTGATGCGTGCTCCGCACAGTTACACCGGAGAGGACGTCCTCGAGTTGCACTGCCACGGTAGCCCGGTGGTGCTGCGCCGAGTGCTGGCGACGGCATTGGCACTTGGTGCACGACTCGCCGAGCCTGGAGAGTTCACGCGTCGCGCGTTCCTCAATGGTCGGATTGATCTGGCGCAAGCAGAGGCGGTCATCGAGCTGATCCGCGCGCATACTGACGAAGGTGCAGCGCTGGCGACGGATCAACTACTCGGCCGCCTCTCTCACGCGCTGAGTGATGCTCGCGAGAACTTGATTCAGATTCGCGCCTCGCTCGAAGTACAGATCGACTTCAGCGAAGACGACGTCATGGTCGACCAAGTGGAGTTGTCCAACATGATTGAGGCTGCGCAGACGCATCTACTCGCGCTGCTGGAGTCATACCGCCATGGCCAACTGGTCCGCGACGGTCTGCAGGTCGTCATTGCCGGCAAACCCAACGTCGGCAAATCCAGTCTGCTCAACGCGCTATTGAGTCAGGAACGCGTGATCGTCACCGCGGTTCCCGGCACCACGCGTGACATCGTTGAGGAAAGTGTTGATTTTGGCGGGATTCCGGTGCGCCTCAGTGATACCGCCGGACTGCGTGATGCCGGCGATCCGGTCGAAGAGATCGGCGTTTCGCGGGCGCGTGCCAAGATCGTCGCGGTTGATGTGGTGATCGCCGTCTTTGACACCTCACGTCCGTTCGACGATCTGGACGAAGCAATGGTCGCGCTGCTGGCAAACCGTCGAGTCGTCGCCGCACTCAACAAGAGCGACCTGCCCAGCATCCTAGATGCGGCCGAAGTCACCAGGCGGCTGGGCAACGCTCGGCTCGTGCGGCTGTCGGCGCTTCACGGTGAGGGCTTGGATGATCTGCGTCGAGCCGTGCTCCGGATAGTCGAGGATGATGGGGAGCCGTCCACGGATCAGCCGACGGTGATACTGGCGAGGCATTTCGACGCCCTCACCAAGGCCGCCGACAGCCTGAGGCTTGCACTCGGCAGCATCCGAGCGCAGGCACCTCCCGATTTGATCGCGATCGATGTACAGGCCGCCACCGATCACATCGCCACGATCACTGGCGCGATCACGTCGGAAGATGTACTAGACCGGATCTTCGCCGAGTTCTGCATCGGCAAGTAGGCGTTTCACGTGAAACGCCCGGCGCGCAGGAATCGCACATGGGCTCGTTCTCAAAACCGTTCGACGTGATCGTAGTCGGCGCCGGCCATGCCGGCATCGAAGCCGCGCTCGCCGCCACTCGGATGGGCTGCGAGACGTTGATGATCACGCTCAACCTCGACCACATCGGGCAGATGTCGTGCAATCCGGCAATCGGCGGCATCGGTAAAGGGCACCTCACCAAAGAGATCGACGCGCTCGGTGGCGAAATGGCGCGCGCGATCGACGAGACCGGGATTCAATTCCGCCAACTCAACACTCGCAAGGGACCTGCGGTGCGCGCCTCACGCGCGCAAGCGGACAAAGCGGCCTATCGCCAGCGCATGAAGGCACGGCTGGAACGCACCGAACGGCTTACGATCTATCAAGGCAGTGTGAGTCACCTCCTATTGGACGATGGCGCAGTGTGCGGCGTCGCAACCCAAATGGGTGAAGAAATTGCGGGTTACCGCGTGATCCTCACCACCGGCACGTTCCTCAACGGCCTGATCCATGTCGGGTTGAAGAACTATTCCGGCGGCCGCGCCGGCGACGCGGCTGCGGTCGGTCTCAGCGGACAACTGGCCGAACTCGGCTTTCGGGTCGGCCGTCTCAAGACCGGGACCTGCCCGCGACTGGATGCGCGTACGATCGATTTCGCCGCCCTCGAAGTCCAGCTCGGCGACGATCCTCCCTTGCCTTTCTCATTCAGGACCGAGCGAATCACGCAGGATCAGATTCCCTGCCACATCACGTACACGAACACGCGCACACACGACATCATCCGTTCAGGACTTGATCAGTCGCCGATGTACTCGGGGCGCATTCAGAGCCGCGGCCCACGCTACTGTCCGTCGATCGAGGACAAGGTGGTTCGCTTCGCCGACAAGGAACGTCATCAGATTTTCCTCGAACCCGAAGGTCGCGACACCGTCGAGATCTATCCGAACGGCCTGTCGACCTCGTTACCGCTCGGTGTGCAGACCGCGATGGTCCACTCGATCCCTGGCCTAGAAGAGGCGCGCATCATGCGGCCGGGCTACGCAATCGAGTACGATTACGTCGATCCGACGCAGATCCAGCCCTCACTGGAGACCAAGCTGATTCGCGGCCTGTACCACGCGGGACAGATCAACGGGACGACTGGTTACGAAGAGGCCGGCGCGCAGGGATTGATGGCCGGAATCAATGCAGCCCTCAGCCTGCGTGGCGAACCACCGCTGATTCTCGGCCGCGCGCAGGCGTACATCGGGGTGTTGATCGACGATCTGGTCACCAAAGGCATTGCCGGCGAGCCTTATCGCATGTTTACCTCGCGCGCCGAGCATCGCCTGCTGCTGCGTGAGGACAACGCCGACCTACGGCTCGCGGGGCTCGGCCGCCAAATTGGTGCAGTCTCTGAGCGCGACTATGCCCGTACGGGCGACAAGCTGCGACGCGTCAAGACGGAGGTGGCGCGGCTCGAAGGCACCATTCTCAACCCGACACCGGAGATCAACGATCGACTCGCAACGCTACAGACCTCGCCGCTGCGCAGTCCCACGTCGCTGGCCCAGATTCTCCGGCGGCCAGAGATCCGCTACGAAGACATTGTGCAGATCGGCGCGACGAGTGCACTCCCGGCCGATGCCGCCGCGCAGGTCGAGGTCTCCATCAAGTATCAGGGCTACATTGAGCGCCAGGAGGAAGCGGTGCGTCGCCATCAACGCATGGAGGACGCGCGCATCCCGAGTGACCTTAATTTCGCAGCCTTGGAAGGTCTGTCGCGTGAGGTTCGCGAGAAGCTAGTCGCGATCGCCCCGCTCACGCTTGGTCAAGCCGCTCGCATCGTTGGGGTCACTCCAGCTGCGGTAAGCCTACTGGCGGTGCATCTCAAGCGGCGCAGTCACAGTTGATGTCGGCGCCGAGCGGGGAGCACGCGCAGCTACGGCTGGCGGCCCAACGATTCTCGCTTGAGCTCTCGGAACATCAAGTCGAGGCGCTGGAGCGCTACCTCGATCTACTGCTCCGGTGGCGCTCCTTCGCCCGCCTCGTTTCGCGACGGCAGACCCGTACCGAAATCATCCGCAAGCATGTCGCTGATTCGTTTGCCGTCGTCGAACACCTCACCAAGTGCCGGCGGATCGCAGACATCGGCAGCGGCGCAGGATTCCCGGGTATTTCGATCGCAATCGCCTTGAGCGACTCACGGATCACGCTGGTTGAGCCCAATCGTCGCAAGGCCAACTTCCTTCGCGAGGTTGTGCGCACGTTGTCACTCACGAACGTCAGCGTTGTCGAGACACGTGCCGAAGACGCCGTGATCGAAGCCGACGCCGCCGTGTCACGCGCCGTCTGGCCGTTGGCTGAGTTGCTCGATCGCGTGCGAGATCTCGTCGTTCCCGGCGGGCTGGTAGTCGCGATGAAAGGTCCAACCATCGAGGTTGAACTCGCCGAAGTTGAGACCGATGCATATGGTTTCAGCATTGAATCGAAGATCACGTACGGGCTAAAATCTGGCGAGCAGAGAGTCCTCGTATTGCTACGCCGGCAGCGTTCCACGTGAAACAGCTTTCCATCGCTTGGGGGGTGTGGTACGAGCTGCGCTAACGCGGGCGGTGGTGGTGGGGCGAATCATCTGTATCGCAAACCAGAAGGGTGGCGTTGGGAAAACCACGACGGCGGTGAATCTCTCCGCCAGTTTAGCGCTCTCCAAGCACCCTACTCTCCTGATCGACATCGACCCGCAAGCCAGCGCAACAAGCGGTGTCGGACTCCGGCCATCTGAACTCAGCCAGACCGTCTACGATGTACTGATCAGTGGGCAGCCTGTTGCTGACGTGATCCGCCCGTCGGCCGTCGACTCCCTGTGGATCTTACCGGCGAATCGCGAGCTGATCGGTGCGGAAATCGAGTTGGTCCCGTTGCTCGCGCGCGAGTTCCGTCTCGCCGAAGCGCTGAGGAGCGTGCGCGACTCTTATGCCTACATCATCATCGACTGCCCGCCATCACTCGGCTTGCTGACAGTCAACGCGATGACCGCGGCCGACAGCATCTTGGTCCCGCTCCAGTGCGAGTACTACGCGCTCGAAGGACTCACTGCGTTAACCGAGACGGTCGAGCTGATTCGCCAACGCCTCAACCCCCGGCTGCAGATCGAAGGCTTGGTGCTGACCATGTTCGATACCCGTAACAGCCTCAGTCACCAAGTCGCCCATGAAGTGCGATCGCACTTCCCTGGCCAGACCCTTACCACGGTGATTCCTCGCAACGTGCGGCTGAGCGAAGCACCCAGCCACGGATTGCCCGCCGTCGTCTACGATCCGGAATCGCGCGGAGCTGAGGCGTACGAAGAGCTAGCGCGCGAGATTGAAAGCCGCGTTGCCAAGCAATCATTGCAACAGGCGGAAGGAGGATGATGGGATGGAGCGGAAGGCACTCGGACGAGGTTTGGGGGCATTGATACCCATAAATCGCGGCGATCGTTTTGGAGAGACGAATGACGTTCTTCTCTCCGAGATAGTCCCGAACAGATTCCAACCGCGCGAGCAGTTTGACGAGACCGCACTGGATGAACTCGTCGCCTCAATCCGCCGTAAAGGGGTGTTGCAGCCCCTGGTGGTGCGCAGGGTCGCGGACGGCTACGAACTGATCGCGGGTGAGCGCCGCTTCCGCGCGGCGCAGCGCGCGGGCTTGCAGCGAGTGCCCGTTTTCGTCCGCGACGCTGACGACGACGAGTTGCTCGAGCTGGCGCTGATCGAGAACTTGCAGCGCGAGGACCTCAACCCACTCGAGGAGGCGCGCGCGTATCGCCGGCTGATAGGCGAGTTCGCCCTGACCCAAGAGCAGGTGTCGGAAAAGGTCGGGAAAGACCGTTCCACTGTCGCCAACACATTGCGGCTGCTGCAGTTGTCGAACGCGGTACAGGAGCTGATTGCCAGTGGCAAACTAGCCGCCGGCCACGCGCGCGCCCTAGTGAACGTCAGGTCCGAAACCGAGCAACTGCGCATCGCCCGCGAGATCGTCAGTCGCCGTCTCAGCGTGCGCGACACGGAACACCTCGTACGAGCGCAGCGCCGGCCGGCCACCGACCCCGATCACCGCGCCATTGAGGAACACCTCGCACGCAGCCTCGGAACCAAAGTGAAGATCCATCTCCGTCGCGGTGGCCGCGGAAAGATCGAGGTGCAGTTCTTTTCGCTCGCCGAACTCAACGGCCTGGTGGAGCGCCTGACGGATTCGGTGCGGGCTGCCACAAACTTTTGACAACTCCAGAGGTGGGTGGTAGAAGAACCGCGCTTTTTTCCATCCTAAAGTAATGGGAGAGTGCGATGGCCTTGTTTGGCAAAGACGACCGCGCCCAACGCCCCGAGGACGCCTACACAATGTCCTCAAGCCCACGGCTCGACGACCGCGCGAGTTCCACGGAACCCGCCGAAGCCCAGGTTCAAACGCACCTTGGCAAAGGCAGCCGAGTGGAAGGCAAGCTGACCTTCGAGGGCAGTGTCCGCATCGACGGACAAGTCGACGGCGAGGTGCAGGCGCAGGAGACAGTAATCGTCGGCGAATCGGCGGTGGTCTCGGCCCAAATCATCGCCAATACGATTATCATCAAGGGAAAGGTGAGTGGTGACATTACGGCGCGCAAGCGCGTCGAGCTCAAGGCGCCCGCCAAGTTGCTCGGCAACATCATCACCCCTAGCCTCGTGATTCAGGAGGGCGTAGTCTTCGAAGGCCATTGCTCGATGGGTAGCGAGGCGAAGGCAGACAAGCCCGATAAGAAAGTCGCCCTGTTCTCCAAGGAGGACCGCGGTCCCGTGGCCGTCCGCATGTCGTCGGAGGCTATCAAGTAGCGCTCGCGCCGCGAGCAGTTGCAATCACCGCGTTCCTTCGATAGCTCCCCGGTACCTCACGGTTAGTGGCTGATTCGGATCGCGCATCGCTTTCGTGGTGTGCCGCGACCGAGCGCCGAACACGAGCAAGGTATGTTGACGTTTCCCCCAGACTTCTCGTTTGTCATTCAGATCGTTTCGTTCTTGTTGCTGCTAGCCGCCTTGAAGCGTCTGGCCTTCGAACCCGTACTGCATGTGCTCGACGAACGGACCGCTCGTACGCAAGGCGCGCTCGCGCAGGCTGAGCGGCTCACCGCGCAGGCGCGCGAAGCTGAGGAAAAATACGCCACCTCGCTCCGCTACGTGCGCCAGCAAGTTCAGGTCGAAGCCGAATCGGCGCGCAAACGCGCGCAAGACGAGCAGCAGCGCGAGCTGACCAGCGCACGGGCCGCCGCCGACGCGGATCTCGCCACCATGCGCACCGACATCGCGGCACAGGTCGCCCGCGCGCAAGCCACACTCGCCAACGAAGCGCGTACCATCGGCGCCCTGATGGCTGAACGCGTTAGCGGGAGACCTCTCGCGTGAGAGTCCGCGTGGTCACCGCCGCCCTTGCCTCTGCGTTGCTCCCGGCATTGGTGTGGGCGAGCGAGGAAGCCCACGAGCATGGCGCGCACGGCCACGAAGGTATTCCGTGGGGGACGCTTGCTTTCAATCTCGTCAACTTCCTCATCTTCTGCGGGCTGATCGCCCGCTATGGCATGCCCGTGATTCGCGACTACGTCCGCAACCGCCACCGCCGCATCGTCGACGAATTGGAAGCGGCGGCCAAGGCTCGCTCGGACGCCGAACAACTCAAAGCCGAGTGGGAGGCCCGCCTCGCCGGACTCGACGCTGAGATCAAACAGATCCGCGCTGAGACCGCGGCCGATGTCGCGCGCGAACGCGACCAGATTCTCGCGGCCGCGAAGAAGACCGCCGAAACCATTCGCAACGACGCCCGCCGCACCGCCGATCAAGAGGTTCGCCGCGCCGAGGCCGACCTGCGACAGGTCGTCGCTGAACAGGCCACCGCCGTCGCCACGCAGCTCGTGCGCGAGAAGCTCACCAACACCGACCAGGATCGCTTCACGAGCGAGTTTCTCAGCCACGTGAAGGAGACCGCCGCATGAGCGGTCGCGTCGCCCGTCGCTACGCCAAGGCCCTCTTCACGTTGGCGCGCGACGCGCGCGCCCTCGATGTCGTCGCCGGTGAATTGGCCGGCCTGCGCGCGGCGTTCGCCGATCCCGCCACGATCGCCATGTTGGCGAGTCCGGCGATGACGGAAACCCGCCTCGGCGATCTCGCCCGCAATCTGTCCGCGCAGTTTCAATTGTCAGCACTGACCGCGAGCTTCCTTGGCGTGCTGGCGGACAATCGCCGCCTCGATCAGCTCGCCGGTGTCAGCGACAGCTACCGCGACCTGTACGACCGCGCGCTCGGACGCATCCGCGTCACCATTCGCAGCGCCACGCCGCTCGACGTCGTCCGACAGCGCGAACTCGTCGCTGCCTTCGAACAGCGAACCGGCAAGACTGTGCTCGCGACCATCATCATAGATCCCGAGCTACTCGGCGGCGTCATCGTCGAAGTCGAGGGCAAGGTCTTCGACGGCAGCGTGCGCACCCAGCTCGGCCGTCTCGCGCACGAGATCACCGGCGCTCGAATCCATTTGTAGATCCACTCCGAGGAGGCTCAGCCGCGATGGAAATCCGCGCAGCGGAAATCAGTGAATTCATCAAGAAGCAGATTCAGGACTTCGGCCGCGACGTCGAAGTGCGTGAGACCGGCCGTGTGCTGTCCACCGGCGACGGCATTGCACGCATCTACGGCCTCGACAAGGCCGCCGCCGGTGAGTTGCTGGAGTTTCCGCACAACATCTTCGGCATGGTCCTCAACCTCGAAGAGGACAACGTCGGCGCGGCGATCTTCGGCGAAGCGCACGAGATCAAAGAAGGCGACGAAGTCCGCCGCACCGGCCGCATCGCCGAAGTGCCGGTGGGCGACGCGCTCCTCGGCCGCGTCGTCGACGGCCTCGGCCTGCCCATCGACGGCAAGGGGCCGATCGACACCAAGGAATTGCGCCGCATCGAGTTGAAGGCGCCCGGCATCATCGCGCGCCAACCGGTGAAGGAGCCGCTGCAGACCGGTCTCAAAGCCATCGATAGCATGATCCCGATTGGCCGCGGCCAACGCGAGCTGATCATCGGCGACCGCCAAACCGGCAAGACCGCGGTGGCGATCGACACCATCATCAACCAAAAGGGCGGCGATGTCGTCTGCATCTACGTGGCCATCGGCCAGAAGCGCTCGACGGTGGCGCAGGTGGTCGACCGGCTCACGCGTTTCGGCGCAATGGAGTACACCATCGTCGTCGCCGCCACCGCCTCGGACGCGGCGCCGCTGCAATTCATCGCACCGTACACCGGTTGCACGATGGGCGAATTCTTCCGTGACAACGGACGTCACGCGTTGTGCATCTACGACGATCTTTCCAAGCACGCGGTCGCCTACCGCCAGCTCTCGTTGCTGCTACGGCGCCCGCCGGGCCGCGAGGCGTTCCCCGGCGACGTGTTCTATCTCCACTCGCGACTGCTCGAACGCGCCGCGAAAATGAGCGACGACCGCGGCGGCGGCTCGCTCACCGCGCTGCCGATCATCGAAACCCAAGCCGGTGACGTGTCGGCGTACATTCCCACCAACGTCATCTCGATCACCGACGGGCAGATCTTTCTCGAAAGCGATCTCTTCTATTCGGGCGTACGCCCCGCCGTGAACGTCGGCATCTCGGTGTCGCGCGTCGGTGGCAACGCGCAGATCAAAGCCATGCGGCAGGTGGCCGGCTCGCTCCGCCTCGACCTCGCGCAGTACCGGGAAATGGCCGCCTTCGCGCAATTCGGTTCCGATCTCGACGTCTCGACGCAGAAGATGTTAGCCCGTGGCAGTCGTCTGGTCGAGGTACTCAAGCAAGGGCAGTTCGAACCGCAACCCGTCGCCAAACAAGTCCTCATCGTCTACGCCGCGACCAACGGATTCGTCGACCACATCGACCCGTCGAACCTCAAGCGCTACGAGCAGGAGCTGGATCGCTTCATCGAAAATCGCCATCCTGACGTGTTGCAAGACATCGTCACCAAGAAGCAGCTCGACGACGCGCTCAAAGCGAAGCTGAACAGCGCGCTCGAAGAATTCAAGACCGCGTTCGTCGCCTAGCGTTCGATTTTCGCCGCCATGCCCAGCTTGAAAGCCATCCGCAAGCGGATCAGCTCGGTCAAGAGTACCCAGCAGATCACCAAGGCCATGAAGATGGTGGCCGCCGCGAAGCTGCGCCGCGCGCAAGACGCGGCGATGGCCGCGCGCCCCTACGCCGACAAGCTCGGCGCGCTGGTCCGCAACGTCGCCGCGCGCGTCGGCGCCGAGGCGCATCCGCTGCTGGCGCCGCGCGATGACGTCCGCACGATCCGCGTGCTGCTGGTCACCAGCGACCGTGGTTTGTGCGGCGGTTACAACGCCAACCTGATTCGCATGACTGAGGCGTTCCTCACCGAACACGGCCGCGAGCGCGTGCGGCTCACCATCGTCGGACGCAAGGGTTTCGATCATTTCAAGAAGCGCGACGTCCAGATCACCGACAAGTACATCGCGATTTTCGGCGGCCCCGGTCACGACCTCGCCGACGCGATCGGCCGCGACCTCGCGCGCGAATTCGCCGCCGGCGAGACCGACGCGGTCTATCTGATCTACAGCCAGTTCCGCTCCGCCATCTCGCAAGTGCCTACTCTCGAACGCCTCCTGCCGTTGGCGGCCGGTAGCACCGATGAAGAAGGCACCGAGTATCTCTACGAGCCCGACGCCGCCTCGCTGCTCGAACGCTTGTTGCGCCAGTACGTGACCGTGCTGATTCACCGGACGTTCCTAGAATCGAACGCCAGCTTCTTCGGCGCGCAGATGACGGCGATGGACAGCGCCAGCAAGAACGCGTCGGAGATGATGGATCGGCTCACGCTGCAGATGAACCGCGCCCGTCAAGCCACCATCACGACGGAGCTGATGGAGATCGTCAGCGGCGCCGAGGCGCTCAAGGGCTGACCGAGATCACAACTGAGGACGAAACTATGAAGGTTGGAAAGATTACCCAGGTCATCGGCCCGGTGGTCGACGTCGAGTTCGAAGACAGCGCCGTGCCGCCGATCTACAACGCGCTGCGGATCACCAATCCCGCCGTCAGCGATCAGCCGTGGAACCTGGTCGTCGAGGTCGCGCAGCATCTCGGTGAGCACACCGTGCGCTGCATCGCCATGGACACCACCGACGGGCTGGTGCGCGGCATGGACGTGCAGGACACGGGCGAGTTCATCACCGTGCCGGTGGGGCCGCAAACCCTCGGGCGCATCATCAATGTGATCGGCGAGCCGGTCGATGAAGCGGGTCCGATCGAATCCGCCAAGCGCTACCCCATTCATCGCCCGGCACCGTCGTTCGCCGATCAGGCGACCGACATTCAGATTCTCGAGACCGGCATCAAAGTCGTCGACTTGCTCGCCCCGTACGTGCGCGGCGGCAAGATCGGTCTCTTCGGCGGCGCCGGCGTCGGCAAGACCGTCATCATCCAAGAATTAATCAACAACATCGCTAAGCAGCACGGCGGCTACTCGATCTTCGGCGGCGTCGGCGAGCGCACCCGCGAAGGTAACGACTTGTTCCTCGAAATGCGCGAGTCGGGCGTGCTCAGCAAAACCGCGCTGGTGTACGGCCAGATGAACGAGCCGCCGGGCGCGCGCGCGCGCGTCGGTCTCACCGCGCTCACCGCCGCCGAATATTTCCGCGACGAAGAGGGCAAGGACGTGCTGCTCTTCATCGACAACATCTTTCGCTTCACGCAGGCGAACTCGGAAGTGTCGGCGTTGCTCGGCCGCATGCCGTCGGCGGTCGGCTATCAGCCCACTCTTTCGACCGACCTCGGCGAATTGCAAGAGCGCATCACGTCGACCAAGAAGGGCTCGATCACATCCGTGCAGGCGATCTACGTGCCCGCCGATGACTTAACCGACCCCGCGCCGGCCACCACGTTTGCGCATCTTGACGCCACCACCGTGCTGTCGCGTCAGATCGCTGAGCTCGGCATCTATCCCGCCGTTGACCCGCTCGATTCGACGTCGCGCATCGTCGACCCCAACATCGTCGGCCAAGAACACTACGATGTCGCGCGCCACGTACAGGAGGCGCTGCAGCGCTACAAGGATCTGCAAGACATCATCGCCATCCTCGGCATGGACGAGTTGTCGGAAGACGACAAACTTCTCGTCGCGCGCGCGCGCAAGATTCAGCGCTTTCTATCCCAGCCGTTCCATGTCGCCGAAGCGTTCACTGGACGCAAGGGCATCTACGTGAAGCTGGCCGACACCATCCGCAGCTTCAAGGAAGTGGTCGAGGGCAAGCACGACGATCTCCCCGAGCAGGCGTTCTACATGGCCGGCACGATCGAAGACGTTATCGCGCGCGCCAAGGAGATGGCCGCGTAGATGAGCGACACCTTCCAACTCCGCATCGTCACGCCGACGCGCCAACTGCTGGACGAGCCGGCGAACGAAGTCACCGCGCCCGGCACCGCCGGTGAGTTCGGCGTCTTGCCGGAGCACACCACCTTCCTCGGTTCGCTAGAGACCGGAACCTTGAGCTTCCGCGTCGGCCGCGCCACGCGCCGGCTGGTGATCCGCGGCGGCTTCGCCGAAGTCATCAACGACGTGATGACCGTCCTCGCCGACGCCGCGCAGTTCGCCGAAGAAGTCGACGCCGCGAAGGCGCAAGAAGATCTGCGCACCGCCGAAGCTCGTCTCAAAGACCACACGCCCCTCGACGACGAATACATCCAAGCCGACACCGACCGCCGCTGGGCCGAGGCGCGGCTCGCGGTGGCGGGTACCAAACCGTAGTCTCACCAACCCTAGTCCCCGTGCACCTTCCGAACTTCGCGCCGGGTGTGGTAGTCACCGCGTGCGAAGACACACGATGCACTGCCCGTCCTGCAACCACGACAACCGCGCTGACCGCCGCTTCTGCACGGAATGCGGCGCGACGCTCTCCGTCGCATGTCCCTCGTGCGGTGCGCCGGTCGAGGCTGGCGAGAAGTTCTGCGGCGGCTGCGGTGAGCGGTTGCGACCCATGGCGGCAGCGCCCGCCGTCTCGACGCAGCCCCGCGAGCCCGAAGTCGCATTGCCGGTCGGCGAGCGCCGTCAGCTGACGGTGCTCTTCTGCGATCTGGTGGGCTCGACGGCGATCGCCGCGCGGCTCGATCCCGAGGAGTGGGGCGACATCGCGGCACGCTATCAACGCACCGCCGCCGAAGCGGTCACGCGCTTTGGTGGGCACGTCGCAAAGTATCTCGGCGATGGACTGGTGGTGTACTTCGGCTATCCGCAGGCACACGACGATGATCCTGAACGCGCCGTGCGCGCGGGCCTGGCGATCGTCGAGGCTGTGCGGGCATTGAACGAGGGCCTGACTCAGATCCCCTCCTCTGCGAGCACTTCTGCGAGCGGAGGAGGGTTAGGGAGGAGGCCTCCTCTCTCCGTCCGCGTCGGTATGCACACCGGACCCGTCGTCATCAGCCAAGGGGGCGGGACCGATGTCGAGATCTTCGGCGACACGCCCAACGTTGCGGCCCGCGTCCAATCCGTTGCCCATGCGGATACGGTGTTGATCACCGCCAGTACGCAGCGCTTGGTCGCGGGGATCTTCGTCGTCGAAGAGTTAGGCGCACACACGTTGAAGGGCGTGCCCGAGCCGGTGCCGCTTTACCGCGTCCTGCAGCCGAGCGGCGTGCGCAGTCGTCTCGATGTCGTCGGCCATCGGTTCACACCGTTTGTCGGCCGTGACCTCGAGCTGGGGGTCCTCCTGGACCGGTGGGAACGCGTCGAAGAGCGCGACGGCCAGTCGGTGGTGATCAGCGGTGAAGCCGGTGTGGGCAAGTCGCGGCTGATGCACACGCTGCGCGAGCGGCTGGCGGACGCGCCGCATACCTGGCTCGAATGCCGCTGCATACCATACATGCAGGACAGTGCGTTTCGACCCGTGATCGAGCTGGTGGAGCAGGGCCTGGCATTCGCAGCCGCCGATACGACAGCCGAGAAGATCGGCAAACTCGAGACGGCCCTCGAACGCGCGGGATTGCTGGTGTCCGACACGGTGCCGTTGTTCGCAGCCTTTCTCTCCGTCCCGATCACCGATGCCTACACCCCATTGCAGCTGAGCCCGGATCTGCAGCGCAAGAAGACGATCGAGGCACTGGTCTCGTGGACGCTGGCGTTGGGCGAATTGCAGCCGCTGCTGTTGCTGGTCGAAGACCTACACTGGTGTGATCCCTCGTCGCTCGAATTGCTCGGCCGCCTCATCGAGCAGAGCCGCACGACGCGGGTGATGATGCTGTGCACGACGCGGCCCGAGTTTCAGGCGCCGTGGCCGGCGCGCGCGAATCTCACCCTCATGCAGCTCAACCGGCTGACGAAACGGCAGGCGCGTGAGATGGTGGCGGCACTGAGCCCGGACCGCGCCCTGCCACCGGCGGTGGTCGAAGCGGTCGTGGCGCGCGCAGACGGCATTCCGCTGTATGTCGAGGAGCTGGGGCGCATGGTGCTCGAATCCGGCCTGCTGCGGGAACGGGAGGGACGCTACGAGCTGAGCGGGTCGTTGGACGACGCGATCCCGGCCACGTTGCAAGACTCGTTGATGGCGCGGCTCGATCGGCTGAGCGCGGCCAAGGACGTGGCGCAGCGCGCCGCGGTGCTGGGCCGGGAGTTTGCGTACGCTTTGTTGGCAGCGATCGCCGGCATCGATGAGCCGACCTTGCGTCAGGGGCTGGCGCAGCTCGTGGACGCGGATCTGCTGTTTCAGCGCGGCGAGCCGCCCGGGGCAACCTACACGTTCAAGCACGCGCTGATTCAGGATGCCGCGTACCAGTCGCTGCTCAAGCGCGCGCGCCAGCAGCTCCACGCGCGGGTGGTTGAGGTGCTCGTCGCGCTCCCCGAGCGCCTCGAGAGCGACCCGGGCATCGTGGCGCGGCACGCCGAGGCGGCGGGGCGGATCGACGACGCGATCGCCTACTACCAGCGCGCCGGCGAGGCGGCCAAGCGGCGCTCGGCTCACGAGGAAGCGATCGGCCAGCTGCGCACCGCGATCCGTCTCTTGGATGGGGTGTTGGAGACGGCTGAACGCGACGCGCGTGAGTGCGCACTGCAGATCGCGCTCGCCGCGTCGCTGCAGGCCGCGCGCGGCTATGCACACGAGGAATACGGCAAAGCCTGGGATCGAGCGGGCGCGCTCGCTGCGAAGTCGCACGACCAAGAGGCGCTCACTATGGCGCTCCTGCAAGGATCGCTCGCCCCGCTGGCCCGCGGCGACCTGGTCCGCGCGGACGAGAGGAACACACGCGCGCTCGCCATCGCTCGCGCCCGGCGCCACGACGAGCACATGCTCCTCGGGTGCGTAAACCTCGGCATCTCGAAACTGTACCAGGGTCACTTCGTCGAGGCGCGAAAGCTGTGCGAGCAGAGCATCGCGCTGTACGATCCCGTTCGAGACGCCGATCTCGGGGTCAAGTACGGGACGGACGGAGGCGTTTCGGCGCGCTCCTATCGCGCATGGGCTCTTTGGTTCCTCGGCCATCCGGACCAGTCGGCTGAGGAAGGAAAGAAGGCGATCGGGCTGGCTCGTACCATCGGCCACCCGCACTCGCTGGCATTCGCACTGATCATCGAGGCGAGCGCCGCATGGACCCGTCGCGACCTCGCATCACAGCGCGCACTCGCCGACGAAGCGATCGCTCTGAGCGAAGCGCAGGGCTTCCCGCTCTGGCTGGGCCTGGGACGGGCCATTCTGGCGGGCGCCGCGATTCAGGCCGGGGATGTCGAGGCACTCGCGGCGCTCACTGACGGCCTGGCCTTGGCCGGGAGCACCGGTCTGCAGGCCGGCATGCCGGCCTTCCTCACAATACTCGCGCAGGCACAGGCAGCCGTCGGACGCCCCCAAGACGCGCTGAGCACGACCGAGATGGCGCTCACCGTGGCAGCCCAGACAACCCAAAAGTTCTTCGACGCTGAGCTGCATCGGCTGCGGGCAGAGATTCTCCTCAACATGGCCGGCGATGCGGTCGAGGAGGCCGAGGTGCTCTTCAACCAATCGCTGGAGACCGCCCGGCGGCAAAAGGCGAAGACGTTGGAGCTGCGCACAGCCACCAGCCTGGCGCGGCTCTGGCAGCGGCAAGGTAAGCGCGCCGAGGCCCGCGCCCTGCTCGCCCCGCTCTACGCCTGGCTCACCGAGGGCTTCGACACGCGCGACCTCATCGAGGCCAAGACGCTGCTGGCGGAGTTGGGTTCATGAACCGCATGCCACACGCGCGGCGCGCCTCATCCCCTCTTCGCGCTTCCATAATCGATCCGCTTCTTGATGCGGAGGTGATTGTGCCGGCCGGTGCGCCGATAGGTCATTTCGTCCATCGCGCGTTGGACGAAGTGCAGGCCTAGTCCACCGACCTTGCGGTGCTCCAGATCGGCCGCGAGATCGACGGCAGTAGGTTGGGTCGGATCGAATGGGCGGGCGTCGTCTTCCATTTCGACAACGACGTCACCCCCGGCCATCGACAGAGCTACCTGGATCTCATGCTCGGCGTGGTCACCATAGCCGTGTACGATCACGTTGGTGACGAGTTCATCGAGCGCCAGAGAGAGGGCGAAGGCATCGTTGGACGGCAGGCCGCCGGCGTCGCAGAACTGCGCAACGAAGGGGTGCAAGCGGTTGAGCTCCTCGAGGTGATTGCGCAAGCGGATGACACGCGGAGGCGGATCGGTCTCAGGCGGCATCGCGGTCTCCTCGATAGGTCACCGCCAGCAGCGTGATGTCATCGCTTTGTGTCGCCTCGCCGCTATGCTGTTTCACGTCGGCGATGATCCCGTCGATCAGCGTGCGCGGCGAGTCCACAGGGTTGTGCAAGAGCTGTTGCAAGCGTTCCTCGCCGTACAGTTCGTCGATGCCGTTCATCGCCTCGGTGACGCCGTCGGTATAGAGCACCAATGTGTCCCCCGGCATGAGGGCGCTCGTGGCGTCGGCGTAGACGGCGTCGGCGAGAACGCCGAGCACGCATCCGGGCTTTGCGTCGAGGAACTCCGCACGGCCGCCGGCGCGGACGACCAGCGGTGGGTTGTGGCCGCCGTTGCTGAAGACGACGCGGCCGCTGCGCGTATCGAGAATGCCGTAAAAAAGGCTGACGAACATCTCGGCGCTGTTCTCTGCATTCAACAGCCGGTTGACCCGCTGCAAACACGCGGCCGGGGAGGGCGCGCTCAAGGCGGTCGCCTTCATCAATGTACGGCTGACGGCCATGAAGAGGGCGGCCGGGATGCCCTTCCCGGAGACATCGGCGATGACGACGCCGAGCTGCGACGGACTGAGCAGAAAGAAGTCGTAAAAGTCGCCGCCCACGTCACGAGCCGGGATCATCGCGGCATAGAGATCGAAGTCGTCGCGCTCGGGGAACGCCGGAAACGTGCGCGGCAAGATCGACTGCTGGATCTCGCTGGCGATCTCGACCTCGCGCCGCAGCGCGCGCAACGCACTGCGCTCTTCGATGGCCCGCGCATTGTCGATGGCAATGGCGACGCTGCCGGAAAGGGCTTCGAGAAACCCCAGGTCGTCGTCCGAGAAACCGGCGCCTCTCTCGGCCGAGCCGCGGCGGTTCACCGCCTGGATCACTCCGATGGTCCCTTGCTCCGAACGCAGCGGTGCGGCGATGAGATTGCGCGTCGTAGTGCGGGATTTCTGATCGGCCCCCGAGTAGAAGCGGCT
Source organism: Deltaproteobacteria bacterium (assembly GCA_016178705.1). Classification (NCBI taxonomy): domain Bacteria; kingdom Pseudomonadati; phylum Myxococcota; class Myxococcia; species Deltaproteobacteria bacterium. The sequence continues at coordinate 396,288 of JACOST010000030.1, forward strand.
GTCACTATGGACATCGTCGACGCGAATCGGCTGGCCGCTGCGCAGCACTTCACCGGCAATGCCGCGGTCAGCCGCGAAGCGCATTTGCCGCAAGCGTTCGGCCGCCTCCGGGTCTTCGTTGGCGACGTAGGGAAAGAACAGTTCCTGGGTCTTCGCGTCGAGCAGCAAGATGCCGACGCCTTCGGCATTCAGCGCCTCGCCGCATTTCGAGATCACCAGGCGGCAGAGGTCTTCGAGCTCCGTGCGCGCCGCAAAGGCGCAGCCGAGTTCATGCAACAGACGGAGGCGCGTGCTGTCCTCGAACATGGCGCGGTAGCTTGTCACAATCACCGGCTGAATGCTTGCGCGCGCCACGTGCCCACTACCTTGGTAGACGCCGCGACGCACGTGGGATATGCGGCGGCGAGGATGCGGGCAGCTTTGCGGCGACTTGGTCTGGGTGTGGTGCTGATCCTCGCCGTGTCTCTCCTGCTGTTGCTCTCCGACAACGCCAAGATGCGCAGCCAGGTGCGGCCAGACGAGGCGCGCCGATTGTGGAAGGTCCACATCCTCGAGCTGGTGAGCTCGATCGACAGCGACGAGAACGAGCGCGGCATGCGCGAGGGCCTGGCAAGCCGGCTAGTCGAAGGTCGCGACTACACGGTGACCATCCGCAATGCACAAGGCGACATGCCAACTCTGAGCGGCATCGTCGATGCGGCGGTGGGCGATGGTGCCGATCTGCTCATGACCCTATCGACGCCAACCTTGCAGACCGCGGTGCAGCGCGTGAAGACGCTGCCCATCATCTTCTCGTTCTCGTCCAACCCGATCGGTGCCGGCGCCGGTCGCACCTACGATGATCACTTGCCCAACGTGACGGGCGTGCCCACGACGGCGGCGTACGAGGACATCCTCGGGCTCATTCACGAGCTGCTCCCCAACGTCCGTCGGCTCGGCACGTTGGTTGTACCCGCAGAAGTGAACTCGGTGTTCAACACCAAGCGGGTGGTCGAAGCGGCGGCGAAGCGAGGCTTCGAGTTTGCGACAGTTGCCGTGAACAGTAGCTCGGAGCTGTCGGATGCGACCCTGGCATTGCTGGCACAGAACGTCGATGCCATCTGCCAGGTAGGCAGCAACCTGACCATTTCGGGCTTTGCCAGCATCGTGCGCTCGGCCCAGCAGGCGCACGTACCGGTGTTTGGCTTTCTGACCAGTGATGCGAAGAACGGCGCGGTCGCGGTGATTGCCCGTGACTCGCACGAATCAGGCTGGGAGGCGGGCCTCTTGGCAGCCCGGGTGATCCAAGGGGAGTCGCCGGCGAACATTCCCTTCCACGAGGTGCCGAGCTCGAAGCTGGTCTTGAATCTCGCAGCCGCGAAGATCGCAGGGATCGCCGTGCCGGAGAGGCTGCGCCGACAAGCGGCGACGCTGTTGGAGTAGCGCATGGAGATCACCAAGACGTTCGAGGCAGGCGTCGCCGAGCTGGTCGTGGTCGGGCGCTTGGATGCCTATTGGGCCGATCACCTCACCAGCGCGATCGAGGACATCCTGCACGCCGGAACGCATCACCTGCGCGTCGACATGTCCAGCGTGCCGTACATGAGCTCGGCCGGCGTCCGTCTGCTGCTGCGCTTTCGCAAGCAGGCTCAACAACTATCCGGATCGTTCATCGTCATCGAGCCGTCCGTCGCGGTGCGCACCGTGCTGGAGATGGCTGGGCTGGTGGTGCTGTTTGGCGATGAGGTGACGCGCGCGCCGGCGCCGGTGGAGGGCCAGCGCTTCGAGATCGATGGCGCTGCCTTCGAGCGCTTCGTCCTCGACGCCAACGCTGCGTTGCGATGCCGCGTGCTCGGCGATTCGCTCAAGCTGCAGCGTGAGGGCTACGCCGACGCCGATTGCCGACCTCTCGATGCCGGGGTCTCGACCATTGCCCTTGGGTTGGGTGTCTTGGGTGGGGATTACGAGGGCTGTCGCGGGCGGTTCGGCGAGTTTCTGGCGGCCGGTGGTGCTGCGGCGTGCCAGCCGGCTGACGGCACGAACCGTTCCGACTATCTCGTCTCGGCGGGAGCCTTGGTACCCACGCTGCAGGTTCTCTACGGCGTCGCGTGCGAGGGAACGTTTCAGAAGCTGGTGCGCTTTGATTGCGACGTGGCCAAGGGGCCGGTGACGCTCAGCCGCATCGTGCGCGGATGCTTGGATGGAGATGATGCCGCGGCCGTGGGGATCGTCATCATTGCCGAGTCGGCGGGCCTCATGGGCGCGACACTGCGCCGCTCACCCGATACCGGGGACCGGTTGCACTGCGACATGCCCGCAGTGCGCGAATGGTTGTCGTTCACGCCCGAGCGCGTGCACAATATGGGAGTCGCCCTGGCCGTCGGTGTGGTTGCACGAGCCCCCTCCCGGCTGGATCCATTTCTCCGCCCCCTCGAGGTCCGCAGTTCGCTGACGGCGCACTTTCACGCCGCAACGTTTCCCTATCGGCCGCTGCGCAAGGGGCGTATCGACCTGCGCGAATCGGTGCAGGGCCTGTTCGAATCCGAGACGGTGCAGAGTGTGTTGCATCTGCTGAACGACGATCGCGAGATCGTGGGCGGCGGCGAGAGCGCCTTCGTCCGCGGCGCCTGCTGGGTTAGCCCTCTCAGCGAGATTTCTGGGTAGAGGGTCTGAGATGACGCTCCTGGTTGGCGCCTGGACTGTCGGTCTCATTCTCTCGCTGTTGGCGTTGGGAGTGTTCATCAGTTTTCGCGTCTTCAAGTTTCCCGACATCACCACCGAAGGTTCGATCACACTCGGGGCAGCGACTGCGGCGGTGCTGCTCGTTCACGGGGTGCCGACGCCGCTGGCAACGCTGAGTGGATTCGCCGCCGGGGCGCTGGCCGGCACCGTGACCGGGGTGCTGCACACCAAGTTCAACATCAACGGCCTGCTCTCCGGCATCATCGTCATGACCGCACTCTACTCGGTCGACCTGCGGATCATGGGCCAGAGCAACATCCCGTTGATCAATGTGCCGACCTTGGCGACGGACGCCGAGCGCTTGGGCCAGGCGCTTTTCGGCGTCGAGTCGTTGGCACTGTGGGGTTGGACGCTCGGTGTGCGCGACGCGCTGACGTTGGCGGCGAGCCTCGCCATTGTCGTCGTCACTGGCGGCATGTTGTACCTCTTCCTGCGCACGCATCTGGGAACGGCGATGCGGGCGACCGGCGACAACGACCAGATGATGCGTGCCCTCGGAGTGAATGTGGGCAACATGTTGATCCTCGGGCTGGCCCTGGCCAACGGATTGGTCGGGCTTTCCGGGGCGTTGCTCGTGCAGTATCAAGGCTTCGCCGACGTGCAGATGGGAATTGGCATGGTGGTGTGGGGTCTGGCGAGCGTGATCATTGGCGAAGCCTTAGTCGGTACTCAGCAGCTCGGGTACGTGATCATCGGAGCCGTGATGGGCTCGGTGCTCTTCCGGCTGCTGGTGGCGGTGGCCCTGCGCGCCGGCCTGAGCCCGAACGATCTGAAGTTGATCACGGCGGCGTTCGTCTTTGCGGCGCTGGTGTTGCCGAACGCGTTGGCCCGTCTGCGGCGACACGCGGTGGAACAACATGCTTGAGATCACGGGCATCGCCAAGACGTTCCATCCGGGTACTCCCAACGAGGTGCTCGCCTTGCGCGGCATCGATCTGACCATCGAACCCGGCTCGTTCGTCATCGTCATCGGCACCAATGGATCGGGGAAGTCGACGCTGCTCAACGCGGTGGCCTGCACGTTCTTCGTCGATCGCGGTAGCATCCGGCTCGCCGGCCATGACGTGACGCGCTGGGCCGAGCACCAACGGGCTCGCTTCATCGGTCGGGTCTTTCAGAATCCATTTAGCGGCACGGCGCCGGAGATGAGCATTGCCGAGAATCTGGCGCTGGCGACGCGGCGCGGCAAGGGTCGCGGCCTCGGCTGGGCGCTGCCACGAAGCTTTCGCGACCAACTCGCTGATCGGGTCCGCGGCCTGGGAATGGGTTTGGAAGATCGACTCGACATTGCCATCGGCAGTTTGTCGGGCGGGCAACGCCAGGCGCTGACTCTGGTGATGGCCACATGGGTGAAGCCGCAGTTGCTTCTCCTGGACGAGCACACCGCGGCGCTGGATCCAAAGAGTGCCGAGCAGGTCATTCGCCTGAGCGAAGGAGTGATTGCCCGCGATCGACTGACGACGTTGATGGTGACGCACTCGATGCAGCAGGCGACAGCGCTCGGCGATCGGCTGATCATGATGCACAAAGGCCGGCTGCTGCACGACTTCCGTGGCGCCGAGAAACAACGCATGCGCCCGGAGGATCTGTTGGCGCGCTTCGAGGAAGTCCGGCGCTCCGAGCAGCTCGACGAGTCGGCTGCGGAGATGCTGCGGCAGACGTACATCTGAACGCGCGCCTTCCCCTTGCGCCGGCATGGTGATAGCGCTGCGTCGCAAATGGAGATCGCCGAAACCAAGAGCGGTGGCACGTTGGTGATAACGCCGACGGGGCGACTCAATGCCGAGTCGGCGCAAGCGTTTCAGGAGCACCTGTTGAGTTGTATCGACGCCGGCGAGACTTGCGTGGTGTTGGATCTGGCGCAACTCGATTACATCAGCAGCGCCGGCTTGCGGTCGCTGCTGATCGCCGCCAAGCGCGTGCAGGCACGCGACGGGCGGTTCGCCATCTGCGCCCTCACCGCGAATGTGCGCGAAGTGTTTCGCATGAGCGGCTTCGACACGATCATCGACGTCCATCCCAACCGCGCCACGGCCCTGCGAAGTTTCGCGTAGGCCGTTTCAGAAATCGCTCCCCGTTTCGGCGGTCAGACGATGTACATATCCTCGGCGGCACGCAGCAGTTCGTCGCGGAAGTCTGGGTGCGCCAGACTGATGATCGCCAGCGCCCGGTCGCGCGTCGACTTGCCCTTCAAGTTGGCGGTTCCGTACTCGGTGACCAGGTAGTGTGTGTCGTTGCGCGGCGTGGTGATCATGGTGCCACTTTCAAATCGCGGGACGATGCGTGAGACGGTTCCTTTGCGTGCCGTGGAGTGAAACGCGAGAATCGATTTCCCCCCCTTAGCGTCATAGGCACCGCGGACGAAGTCGAGTTGCCCGCCCGAGCCGCTGAACTGATGACCGTCCATGAACTCGGCGTTGGCCTGCCCGAGGAGATCGACTTCGATTGCGGCATTGATCGAGATCATGTTGTCGTGACGCGCGATCACCGTCGGGTGATTGGTGTACGACACCGGGTGGCTCTCCACCGATGGGTTGTCGTGGATGAAGTCGAGAAGGCGCTGGCCGCCGGCGGCGATGGTGAAAAGGTGCTGCCGCGGGTGCAGCGTTTTCCTTTCGCCGGTCACCACCCCGGATTGAATCAGCTCGACCATCACCGGGGAAAAGAACTCGGTGTGGATGCCGAGCTGTTTGTGGTCCTTCAGGTAGCTGCCGACGGCGGTCGGTACATTGCCGATTCCGAGCTGCAGCGTGGCGCCGTGGGGAACCATCTCGGCGATGGTGCGGCCGATGAGCTCGTCGACGGGTTCAGGGACCGCGGCGGGGAACTCAAGCAACGGGGAGTGGTTCTCGACGACGTTGGTGACCTGCGAGATGTGGATGCGCGAGTTGCCATGGACTCGTGGCATGTACTCGTTGACTTCGACGATCAGGCGTTTGGCGCAGCGCGCCGCAGTGGAGATGAAGTCATTGGCGACGCCGAACGTGAAGAAACCGGCGGGGTCCATTGGTGAGACGACCGTGGCGGCGACGTCCACATGCATGCCTTCCTCGATCAACCGAGGCACTTGATGGAAGTGAGTGGGTACGAAGTAGTTGAGCCCGACGCCGACGCGGCCGCGATCGCTCGCGCCGACGAAGAATGACTCGCGTTCGACACAATCGGCAAGATCGAGCGCCAATACCGAATCGATCGAGTGCGGCGAGGCCGGTCCCGCAAAAATGCGCAGCTTCTTCAGATCCCCCGTGCGCAGCCGACTGGCGAAGGTCCAGAGCACCGCGGGTGGTTCGGCCAGCATGGCGCCATAGATCAGCAGACTGTTGTCGCCAACCGGAGCGACCGCGTCGTCGGCATCGCACAGCCTGTCCTTGTATTGCGAAGCGTAAGGATTGGAGGAATACATATCGCCCTCCCACGGCCCGAAACGCGTACGAGCCGGGTGATCTGCGTTCAGGTACGCGACGTGAGCTGGGGTCATGACCTACATCGATGGTTTCGGTCAAGGGTCAGCGCCCGATCAGGCCATCGGAACTCTCCCGACCAACACGAGCCACGAGCCCACCTCACGAACACGACTCATAATCAACGCGGGCGCGCCCTTCCTCCAGGGTGATGTAAGCGGGCGTCCAAGCTGCGGCGTCCCGGCGCCGGCGTGTGACCCGCGCGTCGCTCCGCATTGATCTTGGCGCGGGCGCGGTCTTCGGCCTTCTTGGCGCGAATCGCAGCGATGCGCTCCGCGATCGGCACTTCGAGGCGCGCAGTCGGCCGCGCGTGGTAGTCGAAGTCCGGAACCGTCACCCGCGGCAACGATTTGCCCACCGCGCGCTCGATCCGCCGGAGGTCTTCCTGTTCGTCGGGCGCGACGAAGGTGAAGGCGTCGCCGGTCAACTCCGCTCGCGCGGTGCGGCCGACGCGGTGGATGTAGTCGTCCGGCACCAAAGGTACGTCGAAGTTCACAACATGACCCAGTGCCTCGATGTCGATCCCGCGCGCCGCGATGTCGGTCGCCACCAGGACGCGATACTTCCCACTCTTGAATCCGGCGAGCGCCTCGGTTCGTTGCGCCTGGGAGCGGTTACCGTGGATTCGCTCGGCTTTCACTTGGTGCTCAACCAAATACGCCTGCACCCGATTGGCGCGGTGCTTGGTGCGAGTGAAGACGAGTGCCTCGCGGATCTCTCCGCGTTTGAGCAATGCAACGAGCAGGGCCGCCTTGAGGTCCTGCGAAACCGGGTAGACCGCCTGCGTGATCCCGACCGCTGGCGCCGCCTGACGTTGGAGATTGACCGTCACGGGTGTGTGCAGCATCTCGCGGCTGAGCACCGCGATCGGTGTTGGCATCGTGGCGCTGAAGAAGAGCGTCTGCCGGCGCGCCGGAATGTGGCGCAGGATGCGGCGGATGTCGGGCAGGAATCCCATGTCGAGCATGCGATCGGCTTCGTCGAGTACGAGGTGTTCGAGGCCGGCGAGTTTCGCGTAGGGAGATCGGAAGTGATCGAGCAACCGGCCGGGCGTGGCGATGATGACGTCGACGCCGCTGCGGAAGGCGTGCTCCTGCGGCCCCATCCCCATGCCGCCGAAGACGGCGGCGCCGGTGATCGGGGTGTGCACCGCGAGGTCGTTCAAGTCTTCGAGGATTTGCGCGGCGAGCTCGCGGGTCGGCGTCAGCACGAGTGCGCGTGTCGTCCCACGCGGCCGATCGATCAGCCGGTGCAGGATGGGCAGAAGGAACGCCGCGGTCTTACCGCTGCCGGTCATCGCACAGGCGAGCACATCGCTGCCCGCGAGCGCCGGCGGGATGGCGTCGGCCTGGATCGGCGTCGGGCGGCCGAAGCCGAGATCCTTGAGACCTTTGAGAAGGTTCGGATGAAGCTTCAGATTGGTGAACGGCATGCAAGGGTCCTCGTCGTTAGAGCGCGTAGTGAGGCGCTTCGGAACAGGTGGTCGGAGACCAGAAACTAAAGACTAGTCGGCGCGGAAGATCAGAACGTATTGGTACCGTACCACATCGGGTTCGGCAATGAGTTCGTAGCCCGCTGTGTGCATCTCTTCGATCACCTGCTCACGCGCCAGCTTGTGTTCCGGTGGTGGCCCGATGGGGAGCGGCTCTTTTTTGAAGTCGACGATGGCGACGCGCCCGGCGGGTTTCAGAAAACGTTTCAGTCGACGGAAGTATCCTAAGCGATCGTCGATGTGGTGGAACGTGTCGACGATCAGCACAACATCGACGCCGCCGCTCGGCATGCGGGGGTTGTCGGCCGACGCTAAGATTGTCACGACGTTGGCCGTCTGCTCCAGCTCCGCGCGCTGACGCAAATGCACCACTAGATTCGGCTCGCTGTCGACCGCAAGCACGGTCCCACTCTCGCCGACGGCCGCGGAGAGATAGCGACTGAAATAGCCCGTACCGGCGCCGAGATCGGCGACGCACATCCCGGGCTGGAGTTGTAGCGCCTGCACGATGGCGGCCGGCTGCTGCCATGCATCGCGCGATGGATCGTCGAACACGGCAGACCAGTGCGCCACGTCGGCGAAGGAATGGTGCGCCGTCGCGTCTTGATGTCCGTGTTTCGCGCCGGCGCAACTCAGCAACGTTGCTGCCAGCGCGAATAGTGTGAGCTTCCGCATCCGGGAGCATATATGGCATATTGCCCGTGTCCAACGATAGATCACTGGCGACACCTGGAAGGGCTTCTATGCTGTTTCACGAACTCAATCGCGGCAAGTGCAAGACGTACCTCATCGCCTGCGAGGAGACTCGCATCGGCGCATTGATCGATCCGCTCAAGGAGAAGGTCGACCGCTATCTCGCGTTGCTGGCGTACTATGGTTGCCGACTCGAACTAGTGATCGACACTCACACGCACGCGGATCATCGCTCCGGGGTGTGGGATCTCCGCGATCTGACCGGCGCGCAGGTCGTCATGCACCGGCGCGCACCGGCCCCGCATATCGACGTGCACATCGATGACGAGCAACACCTCCGCGTGGGCAAGCTCGACGTGCGCGTGCTCTATACGCCCGGGCATACGCCGGACGGGATCAGTCTCTACGCCACCGACCGCGTGTTCACCGGCGACACGCTGCTGATTCACGGCACGGGTCGCGCCGATTTTGCTGGCGGCGATCCTGGCGCCCAGTACGATGCGATCACGCAAAAACTCTTCACGTTGCCGGATGCGACCCTGGTCTTTCCCGCGCACGACTACCGCGGTCATACACAGTCGACCGTCGGCGAAGAGAAGCGCGCCAATCCACGCGTCGCGGGGCGCACGCGCGCGGCGTACGTGGAATTGATGAACAATCTTGGGTTGCCGCTGCCAGACAAAATCCAGGAGGCGCTGCAGGCCAATCAGTCGGCCATTGAGGATGAATCGATTCAGTTTCCCGGCCTGGCGCAGCTCGCCCAGGTCCGACAGGCGACGGCCCAGGAGGTCCAGCGGCGGCTCGCGAGCGCCGCGCCACCGTTGCTGCTCGACGTGCGCGAACCCGACGAGTTCAGCGGTGAACTCGGTCACATTGCGGGCAGCATGCTTGTGCCGCTGAAGGAACTCTCGTCACGCGCGGCGGAGCTCAATGCATTCAAGGAGCGCGACATCATCGTAATCTGTCGCGCCGGTGTGCGCAGCGCCACGGCAGCGGCGCTGCTGACCGGTCTCGGGTTCGAACATGTCGCCAACCTCAAGGGTGGCATGCTCGACTGGACCGACGCGCAGTTCCCGGTCGATCGGTGACTAGCGGACGTAGAGCGCCTGGTGATCGCGCACGGTGCGATTCGAGCGCGCGCTACGCTGGGATGTCCGGGCCGAAGTTGAATCGGCCAGTACGTTTGCGAGCGCGCGGGTGAGATCGGCCGGCGAAAACGCCAGCCCACGGATTGCCCGCTGCGCCTGTTGCTGGAAGTCGGCCGGGTCGACCGGCTTGCTGCAGAACAATCCCAGAGCAATCGCGGCGGTCTTCGGGTCGGACTTCAGCCGGTTGACCAACCGCAACCCTTCGCCGCGCGGCAAGGCGAGGTCGATCAGCACCAGGTCCGGCTTCACCATCGGCAACAGCTCGAGTGCCTGACGGCTGTCGAACACCACAGAGGTCGAGCACTGTACGCGCCCGAGGGCTTCGCGCACAACGCCCATGGTTCCGATGTCTTCACTCACCGCAAGCATCCGTTCGATGCCGTCGGTGCGCGCGAGCAATCGCGTCGCGCAGGTGTGCGGTTCGAATGGGTGCGGGAAGAAGTCCACCATGCCGAGCGCAAAGCCCGCAGTGCCGTCGGCGCAGTAGGCGAAGGCCCGCGGATCCTCGCCGCAGCGCGCGGCGGCGCGGATGATGGCTGTGAGCGGATCGGGGTCGAGTAGGTTGACGACGACGAATCCGTTGCCCGCTACGTCATCGCGATTGCTCGTGCTGTAGCGCGCCTGGCCATATTTTTCGGCGGCTTCTTGCGCGGCGATGCGAAACGCGGGGTGCCCGTCAAGATGCAGCAAGGAGAGCACTTCCGGGCGACGCTCGGCCTGCGGTCGCACCGCTGGCGTGTGCGCGGTTGCACCACGCGGCGCGCTGGCGGTTGCGAGAACGGCGGCCTTGTGCGGGTGGGCTGCGAGTGCCGTTTCGAGCTGGTGCACTCGCGTTTCGAGTAGTGCGCGCTCGCGCCGTTCGTCCGACCAATGGAGACTAATCGTACTGCACGCCCGCTGTGACGCCGCCAGCTCCGCGCGCAGGACTTTCACTTCCGCATCGCGTGCACGCAGGAGTTCCATCCGACGATTGAGTTCGACCAAGTAGCTCTTCAGCCGGGCGGCCCCCGCTGGTTCTGCACCGTCACGGGCTATCCCTGACGGCTGGTGCGACGGGTCAAGCGCGGCGAGCCGCTCTTCGGTTGCGTGCAGGAGAGTGGTGAGTTCCACACACGTGATACGCTGGGCTTCGAGTTCTCGGTAGGTTTGCAGCAGTGCCGCCTCTAGTTGGCGTAGCCGTTCGCGAGGATCGGCAGGGGTGACGACCGCGTGCGGCGCCTCGCCTTCGAGGGTCACCCGCAACGCGGGCTTGCGCGGTTGGCTCGCTAGCGCCGGCTCGCGTTCGCTCCGACGCGTGTCGGGTGCGGTGCACAAGGGGCCAGCGGACTCCGTCGCCGGATCAGTCCATTGCGGGCGCGGCATCGTTTGTGTAGCGAGCATCACTCTCACTCCAGTCGTCGGCGGCTCTTGGGCGCGACGACAATGAGCCGCTCACGTGCCAGCCAGTGGCACCCGACGCCTCATGTGATGTGCGCCGTTTCCCAGTCGATTACCTTGGCCGAAGCCAGCCTAGTTGGCTGAAATCAACCCGGTCTAAACCAACTGCTGAGCCGTCGTTGTAATCAAGAGTCTACGTGACTCAGCGACGCATCGCGCATAGCATGCGCCAGGCTACTGTGCCTCGGGGAGTTCCATCGTCGGACCACGATGTCGGCGATAGATGTCCGCAGCCCAGAGGAAGCCGCGACGCTGCGCGAGCGAGTCGCGCAATCGCGCGGCAGGCGCGGGCAACGGTGTTAGCAGCGGATAAGGAAACTCCGGCGGCATAACCACCGGTGAAAACAAGGCTGCGGCGGTGAGATCGGCGACGGAGAAATGGTCGCCCACGAGATAACCCGAGGGTTGCAACTCCGCTTCAACACGGTCGAGCGCGGCGAGGATCTTGGTGCGGCCGATCTCCGCGCCGGCGGCGTCGATCTTCATGTCCATCTTCATGACCGCGCTGATCATCGGAAAAGCGAGGCGGAACATGCGTCGTGCGATCGGCGCGGCACCCGCGCTCAGCTGCGCCAAGCAATAGGCAGGATCGTGCAGCAACTCGAAGAACCAGGCCCGCCGCAAGTGCGGCCCCAACTCTTCATCAAAGAAGGCTTCGATCTCGACCGCGCGGCGGCGCGCCGATTCTTCACGCGGATACAACGGTGGATCGGGCCAGCGCTCCTCAACCGTTTCGATGATGCGGGTCGAGTCGACTATTGGCTTCCCGTCGAGCACTAGCACCGGCACCGCCTTCTGCCCAGTCAGCCACAGCATGCGCGGCGCGTGCGGCCCCGGTAGCACTGAGCGACGCGTATGCCGAATGCGCTTGAAGTCGAGCGCCCAGCGTACCTTCTCGTTGAAGTGAGAGTAACGGAACTGCCAGAGCACCGGCGCAAGTTGGGAACCGGGCTTCGATTCTTTGACGGCCATTGATGCCTCCCGCAACCACGGGCCAGTATAGCGAAGGGGATCGGCTCGCGAACCAGTCACCGATGTGGTTGTCCCTCCGAGGTCGCCACCCCACGGTTCTTCGTCTCCCAGCCACGTATGAGGGCGCGGGTCCGCCGAGCGCGCTGGTGATAGTCGATCTGTTGCTCGAGCGCGCCAAGCCAGCCGATCTCCGGCGGCGCCATCAGCGAACCCTCCCGAGAACGGACGGTGAAGACACCATGGTGCAAATCACCGCGAAGGATGAGTTGGCGCAGGTCGGTCGGTGTCGGCTCGTCGTGCAAGAGCACGGTGCTCGGTCCGTCCGCTGCCCCTACCAACGCCGCAGTCGCCAGCGCGTGAACCTCGATCACTTCCGGTTGCGGATCGGGTGCGGCGATCGGTGTGATGCTCGGAAAGCCATCGGCGTCGAGCGTGATCAGTGTAGCGTGGTTGTTGCCTGGCACGTCGTGCCAATTGCGCGGCGTGAACTCCATGAACACACGCCCGAAGTACCACGAAAACAGCCACCGGTGCAGCGGGATGCGAACGAGATCGCGGGCTGGTGGATACTTGCGCAGCTCTTGGTCGAGAAAGCGCGTGACAAACTCATCGCCGGAGATGTCCGCGTGCACCGTCGCATCGCCCGTGATCAGCACCCCACTGGCCAACAGCGCGACACGGCCATCTCGGCGAACGTGCACGGCCTTCTGAATGTACGCCAGCGTTGACGTGATCGCGATCGTGTCGCCGTCGCGATACGGCGTCACCGGCCACGCCATCGGCCGCCCGCGCTGGTCGCGGAACGCGAAGATCGCCACGGTCGCGTCGTCGACGGCGCGCCGGGCTGACTGGATCGGCTGCTTGGCAGCAGGGGCCGCAGCGGCTCCCAGCACACTCCAAAGCAGCAGCGACGCCACCGTCACCACCGGGGTTTTCCGCTCGCGTCTCATCGGGTTGTCCCTATAGATCGTCGCCATGAGTCGCGCCATCGACGAGTTGTGCGTCGACTTGCTGCACCGATCTACACTCGCGACCTTGACGCCAGCGCCCCGGCGTGAATACCATTCGCCCACCGAGGAGGATTGCCATGAGTCATCGCAGTTTCGCTCGCACACAGGAACTGTTTGAACGCGCCGCCCGAGTGGTCCCGGGCGGAATTTATGGACACCAGAGCCCGGTGATGTTAGTGCCCGGGGCGTATCCGTATTTCTTCGAGCGGGGCGACGGTTCGCACGTGTGGGACGTCGATGGCAACGAGTACATCGACTACATGTGCTCGTACGGCCCGATCGTGCTCGGACACAATCACCCGAAGGTTGAAGAGGCGGCGGCGGCACAGCGCCGCAAGGGCAATTGCTTCAACGGACCGACGGAGCTGTGGGTCGAGCTGGCGGAGTACCTCGTGGGCCTGACGCCGTTCGCCGATTGGGCAGCGTTTGGAAAAAATGGCTCCGACGTGTGCACGTGGGCGATCGAGCTGGCGCGTGAGTACACGCAGCGACCGAAAATCGTCAAGGCCGACGGCGCCTACCACGGCACGCACGCGTGGTGCACGCCATTGCCCGGCGGCACCACGCCGGCCGACACCGAAAACGTCGTCACGTTCAGGTACAACGACCTCGCCGATCTACGCCGCGCCGTTGACGAGCACGCCGGACAAGTTGCGGGCATCATCGTCTCGCCGTTCCGCCATGAGGCGTTCCACGATCAGGAACTCCCGGTGGAGGGCTTCCTCCAGGGCATCCGCACGCTGTGCAACGAGAAGAAGATCGTGTTCATCCTCGACGATGTGCGTGCCGGCTTCCGCCTTCACCTTGGCGGCTCGGGCGAGGTGTTCGGCGTGCAGCCGGACCTCGCGTGTTACTGCAAGGCGATCGCCAACGGTTATGCGCTGTCGGCGTGTGTGGGGCGGAACGCGCTTCGACCGGCGGCTGAATCGGTGTTCTTCACCGGTTCCTATTTCACGTCCGCCGTCCCAATGGCCGCGGCGCTCGCGTGTCTCAAGGAGCTGAAGGCCAGTGGCGGCATCGAGCAGATGCAGCGGACGGGTTCATTGTTGCGCCGTGGCCTCGAAGAACAATCGCGTTCACACGGCACCGGCATCACCTATTCGGGGCCGGCGGCAATTCCGTTCATGAGTTTCGTCGCCGACGAAGGTGGGTTCGAGCGCAACCGCCGCTTCTGTACCGAGTGCATCCAGCGCGGCGTGTATTTCCATCCGGTGCACAACTGGTTTCTCTCCACGGCGCACAGCGAGGCCGATATTCGCCGGACACTCGCGGCAACCGACGAAGTCTTCAAAATTGTGAAGAGCGAGTTTGGAAACTAGAGAGGACCGTTTAGATGGACCTTTCGTACACACCCGAGCAGGAAGCCACGCGCCACACCGTGCGCCGGTGGTTGAAGGCGAATCTTCCACCGCGCGAGCGGACGGAGGAGTCACTCGAATACGGCGACCTGGCCCGCACCATCAATGCCAAGGCGTGGCAGCGCAAGCTCTACGCCGCCGGCTATGTCGCCATGGGCTGGCCGAAGGAGTCCGGCGGTCAGGGCGCCGACGTCATGACCCAGACCATCATCAACGAAGAGCTGGTAATGGCCCGGGCACCTGGTCTCATCGGCATGATGGGCGTGCAGATGGTCGGCCCGACGTTGATGAAATGGGGGACGGAAGAACAGCAGCGGCGCTATCTTCCGAAGATCCTCACGGCCGACGAAATCTGGTGCCAGGGCTACTCCGAACCCGGCTCGGGTTCAGACCTCGCGTCGCTGAAGACCCGCGCCGAGCTGGTTGGTGATGAGTTCATCATCAACGGCCAGAAGGTGTGGACTTCGTCCGCGCAGATCGCCAACTGGATGTTCTGCCTGGTACGCACCGATTCCACGGCACCCAAGCATCGTGGCATTTCGTACGTGCTCATCGACATGAAGACGCCGGGCATCACGGTGCGGCCGTTGATCCAGATGACGGGCGATGCCGGCTTCAACGAGGTCTTCTTCGAAGAGGTGCGCGTCCCGCGCAAGAATCTCGTCGGCGAACTCAATCAGGGCTGGCAGGTGGCGAACTCAACGCTGGCGCACGAACGCAACATGCTGGGCTCGACCACGCGCTCGCAGCAGATGTTCAACGGTGTGCTGCGCCTGGCGCAATCGCGCCGGCGCTCCGGGCGGCGCGCGGTGGACGACCCGGTCATCCGACAACGTTTGGCCGACTTAGCAATTCGGGTCGAGTCGATGAAGCTGCATTCGCACCGCCAACTCACGGATGCGATGAAGGGACGCGCTCCAGGAATCGCGGCGTCGGTGAACAAGCTGGTGAGCACCGAGTTGAACCACGACATGGCGTCGCTGGCGTTGGATCTCCTAGGCTCGTACGGCCCGTTGGCCCGCGCGGCTGCGCGCGTGGTCGATCGTGGCATCTGGCCATGGGAGTTTATGTTCACTCTCGGCATGATCATCGGCGGCGGCACGTCGCAGATTCAAAAGAACATCATCAGCGAACGTGGGCTCGGGATGCCGCGCCAGTAATCTCGCGCGGTCACTCCGGGCAAGCAAAGACACGGCTCTCGCCGTGTTCCAAAATCGCGACGCGATCCGTCAGGCCGCTGGTCTCTGCAAGTGTGCACAGCCAGCGCGGCGGTTCCTCGATCGGCTCATACGAGACTGCGAACGTGCCCCAATGAATCGGGACAAGATGGCGAGCGCGCAGATCGACGAACGCTTGCAGGGCATCTTCCGGATTCATGTGAACGCGGCGGAACGCCGCTGGACTGTATGCGCCGATGGGGAGTAGCGCCACGTCGATCGCGTAGTGCTGGCCGTAGTCGGCGAATCCGGGGAAGTAGGCTGTATCGCCGGGGAAAAAAACGGTGCCGTCAGCGCTCTCAATCAGAAATCCTGTGTAGCCGCGGTTGTCCGGCACCAGCGCACGGGTTCCCCAATGCCGCACGGGGAGGGCAGTAATGGTGACGCCGTGATGTACAACGTGCTCGCCCCATTGCAACTCGACGATGTCGCGATGCCCGCATGGCTTGAGGAGGTCGGCCAGGTTCTTCGCGCAGACCACCAGCGCCCCTTTGGGCAGCTGCTGGTGCGTTGGCACGTCCAAGTGATCCATGTGGCCGTGCGACACCAGCACCACGTCCAACGGTGGCAGGTCGGCCATCGCGATGCCAGGCTCGACGAGCCGCTTCGGGAGAATCAGCCGCGACGAGTAAACCGGATCGGTGAGCAGATTCACGCCCCCGAGCTGGATCAGCGTGGTCGCGTGCCCCACATACGTGACCGCAATCTCCCTGGCACGCGGCGTTGGCACTCGGCCGTGCCGACGCACAGGCGCGGCCGGTAGAACATACGACCGAGCGAGTTGCCACAGCAGCTCGCCGGGCGAGCGGTTCGACATCGGTTAGCGCCTCAGAATCAAAAACGCTTCGCGCAGCCGCCCTACGAGATCCTGCATCGATGGAAGACGTTGGCCCTCGCTGACAATGTGGAACACCTCGGCGTCCCCCGCTTCACCGCGCGACGCCTCACTGTCCTGCACGGCACTGAGAATGTCGTGAATGAGTCGTGGGATCTCTCGTTGGGGGATAACCAGGTCACCACGGCCGAGCGTACCGCTCCAGTTGGACGCGAACGGCCGTAGCACCGCGACAATCCGCTCGGTGGCAGTGCGTTCCTCGGCCATGGCGAAACTCCTTCCCGTGCATTCCTCAGAACGCGGGGCACCCCGCGATCGCTGAAGATAGCACGGGCCGTTTGCGGGTGGAAATTTGTTCTCGCACGAGTCACCAGGCACGAACGGATGTAGCCACTAGCGCCCCCCCTGCTGCCCGCCTCATTCAACCTCAAGAATTTCCTTGCGCCCCCAAATGAAACGGGATAAATGCCTCATCACCAGAGGTCATTCGACCGAAGGGAACGCTTCCTTGCGTCGCATGCCAGAAGATCGTTTCAGAGAGCGGCGACAGCTTTCAAGTGTACGGCTATGAAGCGAATGTGAACAGGCCGGGAGAGAATTCTGCAAGAGGCTGGTTTAACGATGGTTTTGGCGATACTCACAGCTGTTGATAATCCTGTTGATGGTGGGCATGGAACAAGCTTGGAAACACGTCCTTGCGACGCTCCGGCGGCGAGTTGATTCGGCGGACTATGACGGCCTAATTGCTCGCCTCCACCCCCTTGCTCAACAAGATCGAAACTTCCTCTTCGAGGCGCCCAATCGACTGGCCATCGCAGTCATCACGCAACGATACGTCGGAGTTATCGAAGAAGTCTTGAGTGCGGAGGTGGGCCGCCCGGTACGGGTGATCCTGCAGCCACCGAATGCGATGCAACAGGAGCTGTTTCCACTTGTCGACCTGCCGCCGGAACCCGAGGCGGTTGTGGTGCCAAAGCGCCCGGCATCGCTGATTCCGAAGTATACGTTTGCGAATTTCGTTGTTGGGGCAAGCAATCAGTTTGCCCACGCTGCGTCAAAAGCCGTAGCCGGTCAGCCCGGCGTACATTACAACCCGCTTTTTATCTACGGCGGAGTGGGTCTCGGAAAAACTCATTTGGTCAACGCGATCGGCTTCGAAATCTTTGAGCGTAGCCAGAACGCGCGAGTGGTCTACTTGTCCTCGGAGTCGTTCATGAACGAGCTGATCGGCGCGTTGCGGCGCGACCGCATGGATGAATTCAAAGGGCGGTTCCGGCGTGTCGATGTCCTGATCCTCGATGACGTGCAGTTCCTCGCTGGCCGCGAGCGTACGCAGGAAGAGTTTTTTCACACCTTTAACTCGCTCTACGAGGGCCACCGGCAAATCGTGCTCACCTCCGACAAATTTCCTAAGGAGATCCCCGATCTCGAGGAACGATTGCGCAACCGTTTCGAGTGGGGTCTGATCGCGGATATTCAACCACCCGATGTGGAGACTCGTGTGGCGATTCTCGAGAAAAAAGCTGAGGTCGAGCACATTGAACTGCCGTCGGATGTCGCCATGTTCCTGGCCTCCAACATCAGCTCAAACGTGCGCGAACTGGAGGGTTCTCTCACGCGTTTGGGGGCTTTTGCGTCGCTCAACAAGTGCGCCATTACCGTGGACTTCGCGCGCGAGGTGTTGCACACCATCCTGCGCGAGCATGACCGGGTTATCACGATCGAGTCGATCCAAAAGGCCATTTGCGAGTTTTACAATCTGCGCCCGAGTGAGCTGCGGTCGAAGAAGCGCACCAAGAACGTCGCTCTGCCACGGCAAGTTGCGATGTACCTTTGTCGGCGCCATACCTCCGCGTCGTTTCCCGTCATCGGCGACCGTTTCGGCGGTCGTGACCATTCGACGGTCATTCATGCCACCAACACCGTTGACCGGCGCATGCGCGAAGATGCATCCTTCCGTGCCACAGTGGAGCGGATCGAGCGACTGATCGAAAATGTAGCGTGACCGTGGGTGTGAATAAGATGCGGATGACGTGGGGACAGATGACCAAGTGCTATGGACACTCGAGGTGTCTGGTCAGTTTCGGTGCCGAGTGCTCCATCCCATCGTTACGCGCCCAGCGAGTGCTGGCGCGCTATCCCCACAATCCACAGCTTCTACTACGACTAGAAGATATCTAAAGATCAGATAAGAAGGAGTGTGGAGGGAACGGCGGTATGGAATTCAGCATCGCACGGGAAGAACTACTTCGCGGACTCTATCTCACGCAGGGAATCGTTGAACGGCGAACGACAATCCCTATCTTGGCCAACGTCTTGATCGAATCGACCGCCGATGGCGTCATCGTTGCCGCAACCGACCAAGAGATTGGCGTTCGCCGTCACTGCGCGGCGAAGGTGAAGAAAAAGGGAGCACTCACCACCGGTGCGCGGAAGCTGTATGAAATTGCGCGCGAGCTACCAGAGGGTGACATCGTGCTGCGCGCACTCGAGAACAACTGGATCGAGGTGTCAGCCGGGCGCTCACGCTTCAAGATGGTGGGGCTCGATCCCAAGGAGTTTCCGGCGATGCCGGCCGCGTCGAAAGATGAGGACAAGCACGCAGCGGTGATTCCGGCCGCGACGTTGATGGAAATGGTCGAGCGGACGCTGTTTGCGGTGTCGACGGACGAAACCCGAGTGAACCTCAGTGGCGTATATGTCGAGCGTGCACAAAAGGACCAATTGCGACTCGTGGCTACCGATGGGCACCGTCTGGCGATGATCACGCGGCCGGTGGAAGGGCTGGTACCGGCTGCTGGTGTGCTGCTTCCACGCAAAGGCATTCAGGAAATCACCAAGATGTTGGAGACCGGAGATGGGCCCCTGGCGATGGCCGTGCATGCCGGGATCGTTCACGTCAGTCGTGGCTCTGCGGAGTTGTCAATGCGGCTCCTCGAAGGAGATTTCCCGGACTACAAGCAAGTAGTTCCTGCCGAGTCTGAGCGCCGAGTCGTGATCAGCACGGCGGCATTTCTTGCAGCGCTGCGGCGCGTGTCCCTGGTATCGAGTGAGCGCACTTGTGGTGTTCGTCTCGATGTCGATGGCTCGCGCATGAACGTCTCGTCCATCAATCCCGATATTGGTGAGGCTAGCGAGGAAATCGAAGTGGAGTACGAAGCGGCGCCGATTACTGTTGGATTCAATGCGCGATACATCATCGATGTTCTACAGGTGCTCGCGTCCGACAGCCGTGTCGAGATGGCGTTCAACGACGAGGTCAGCCCGGCGGTTTTGCGCTCGGAATCCGAAGCCGACTATAGCTGCGTCGTGATGCCCATGCGGCTCTGATCGCGCTCCCCCGAAAGAGTCCGAATCACCCGCGATTTCAACACCCCGCAGTCACCAATTTTCCGACCTAAACAGTTCTCTATCTCGCTGTTTTTCAAGCACAAATTACTTCCATAATAGCTTTACTGCTCAGCCGCTTTCTGGTACGTTCACGCGGCTAAGTCAACGTACGATTTTCAGTGATCGAGGGAGTACCAATGGGGTTGGTGGGCGCGCCGGATTCGAGCGACTACGGGGCGGACAAGATCAAGGTATTGGAAGGTCTTGAAGCGGTCCGCAAGCGCCCGGGAATGTACATCGGTGACACCGCCGAGCGCGGCCTTCACCACCTCGTCTTCGAAGTCGTTGACAACTCCATCGATGAATCGCTTGCTGGTCATTGCGACCACATCTCCGTGGTCCTGCACCTCGACGGCAGCGCGACGATCGAGGACAATGGGCGCGGCATCCCGGTAGAGATCCACCCGACGGAGGGGATCTCTGCCGCCGAAGTCGTGCTGACCAAACTGCATGCGGGCGGCAAGTTCGATCATGGCGCGTACAAAGTGTCGGGAGGTCTCCACGGTGTCGGCGTCTCGGTCGTCAATGCTCTTTCGGAATCGCTCGAGGTCGAGATCAAGCGCGACCGGAAAGTCTACGTTCAGCGTTTTCAACGTGGCGCGCCCGACGCGCCGCTGCGCGAGATCGGCACCACGCCGCAACGCGGAACCAAAGTCACTTTCAAGCCTGACACCCTCATCTTCGAGACCACTACGTTCAGCTTTGATATTCTCTCGCAGCGGCTGCGCGAACTCGCGTTTCTCAACCGCGGCCTGCGCATCAAGATCCTTGATGAACGCGCCACACCGCTGAAGGAACACGAGTTTCACTACGAGGGCGGCATCGAGGAGTTTGTCCGCTACCTCAACCGCGCGCGCACCCCCATCCATCCCAAGGTCATCTGCCTCTTTGGTCAAAAGGACGGTACGGAGATCGAGGTCGCGCTCCAGTGGACCGATGGCTACACCGAGAGCACGTACTCCTTCGCCAACAACATCAACACGATCGAAGGTGGCACCCATGTGATCGGCTTCAAGTCGGCACTGACCCGCACAATCAACCACTACGCGTCCGCCAATGGCCTACTCAAGAAGGAAGAAGAGGCGCTTCAGGGCGACGACGTGCGCGAAGGCCTCACCGCGGTCATCAGCGTGAAGGTGCCCGAGCCGCAGTTCGAAGGCCAAACGAAAACCAAGCTCGGCAATAGCGAAGTGAAAGGCATTGTCGAAGCGCTTCTTAACGAAAAGCTCGGCGAGTTTCTCGAAGAGCAACCCGCCGACGCCAAGAAGATCGCACTCAAGGGGCTCGACGCTGCCCGCGTTCGTGAAGCCACGCGCAAAGCCAAGGAACTCGCGCGCCGCAAGAATGCGCTCGATTCCGGCTCGCTGCCGGGCAAACTCGCCGATTGTCAGGAACGTGATCCGGCGCTATCCGAACTGTTCATCGTCGAGGGCGATTCCGCCGGCGGCTCCGCCAAACAAGGCCGCGACCGTCGAAATCAAGCGATCCTCCCTTTGCGCGGGAAAATCCTCAACGTCGAGAAGGCTCGCTTCGACAAGATGATCTCGTCGCAGGAGATCCGCCTGCTCATCACCGCCCTCGGTGCTGGCATCGGGCGCGAGGACAAGGACTTGGCGAAGCTGCGCTATCACACCATCGTCATCATGACCGATGCCGATGTCGACGGCTCGCACATCCGTACCTTGCTGCTGACGTTCTTCTATCGCCAGTACCAAGAGATGATCGCCAACGGCCACATCTTCATCGCCCAGCCCCCGCTCTACAAGGTGAAGAAGGGCAAGACCGAACGTTACCTGAAGGACGACGCGGCGCTCGATGACTACCTCGTCGACCTCGGCACTGAGCACACCTCCGTGCATCCTACCGGTGATGGACAGGTGCTCACCGGCGTGCCGTTGAAAACCGTGGTGCGCAAGGTGACGCGCCTCGAGCGCATCCTCGATGTCGTCGAACGCCACCACCGTGACCGCACCGTCGTCGTCGCCCTCGCGCGCGACGCCAGCCTGGAAGCCGAAGCGTTCAAAGACGCGGAACTCCTCGGCGCCATTGCGCGTGACGCCGAAGCTTACCTCACCGCAATCGCGCCCCAACTGGATCCCGTCCGCATCCGCGTCGAGCAGCAGCCCAACAGCGACCTGCTCTGCCTCGTGGCACAGGTGCGACTCAACGGCGGCTCGACCAAGACCGTCGTCGATCTCGACTTCGTGCTGTCGCCAGAATTCGAAGAAGTCCGCAAGCTGCTCCAAGAGCTACGCCCCGCGGGCGAGCCACCGTTCACGGTAACCGAGGGCGAGAAGAGCATGCAGGTCTCGTCGCTGCGCGCCGCCGTCGTGCATCTGCTGGCCGAGGCGCGCAAGGGCCTCGACATCCAGCGCTACAAGGGCCTCGGCGAAATGAACCCCGAACAGTTGTGGCAGACTACGATGAATCCCGAGACCCGCACCATGCTCCAAGTCCGCATCGACGATCTACCCGAGGCCGATGTGATCTTCTCGACCCTGATGGGCGACGAAGTCGAACCGCGCCGCAAGTTCATCGAGGACAACGCCCTCAACGTGAAGAATCTCGACATCTGACGCCAGTGGAAAGCCAAAAGGTGAAAGCGCAAAGCGCGATGAGCCGGCTTTCCACTTTCCACCTTCCACTTTGAGCTAAGCCATGGACCCCATCGCCAAGGGCAACCGGATTCCGGTCAACATCGAAGACGAGATGCGGCAGTCCTACATGGACTACGCGATGTCCGTCATCATCGGCCGGGCGTTGCCCGATGCGCGCGACGGACTCAAGCCGGTGCATCACCGCGTGCTCTACGCGATGTACGATCTCGGCAACGACTACAATCGGGCGTACAAGAAATCGGCGCGTGTCGTCGGTGACGTCATCGGCAAATATCACCCGCACGGCGACACCGCGGTCTACGACACGCTGGTGCGCATGGCGCAGGACTTCTCGCTGCGCTACCCCCTGGTCGACGGCCAAGGCAACTTCGGCTCGGTCGATGGCGATGCCCCTGCGGCTATGCGTTACACCGAAGTCCGCATGGCTCGCATCGCCAGCGAGTTGCTCGCCGATCTCGATAAGGACACGGTCGACTTCGTTCCCAACTACGACGAGACATTGCGCGAGCCGGTGGTGATGCCCGCCCGCATCCCCAACCTGCTCATCAATGGCTCCTCCGGTATCGCCGTCGGCATGGCGACCAACATCCCACCGCACAACCTGGGCGAGATCGTCGATGCGTTGATCGCCTTGATCGAGAACCCAGCACTGACCGTCGCCGACTTGATGCAGTATGTTCCCGGTCCCGACTTCCCGACTGCCGGGTTTATCCACGGACGAGCGGCGATTCATGAAGCCTACCACACGGGCAAAGGCATCCTGCAGATGCGCGCCCGCGCGACGACGGAGACCAACAAGAAGACCGGCAAGATCTCAATCATCGTCACCGAGATCCCCTACCAGATCAACAAGGCTCGCTTGATCGAGCGCATGGCCGAGTTGGTGAACGACAAGAAGATCGAGGGGATCTCGGATCTGCGCGACGAGTCCGACCGCGACGGCATGCGCATTGTCATCGAGCTGCGGCGCGACGCGGTCCCCGAGATCGTCCTCAACCAGCTCTACAAACTGACGCCCATGCAGGAATCATTCGGCGTCATCATGCTCGCCATCGTCGACAACCGGCCCAAACTGCTGAACCTCAAGGACGCGTTGCAGGTCTTTATCGGC
This sequence comes from Deltaproteobacteria bacterium, assembly GCA_016178705.1. Classification (NCBI taxonomy): domain Bacteria; kingdom Pseudomonadati; phylum Myxococcota; class Myxococcia; species Deltaproteobacteria bacterium. Next base: position 419,751 of record JACOST010000030.1, read on the forward strand.
CATCGCAAGGAGGTCGTAACCCGCCGCACCGCGTTCGAGCTGCGCAAGGCCGAGGCTCGGCTGCACATCCTCGACGGCCTCAAGATCGCGCTCGACAACCTCGATGCGGTGATCCGGCTCATCCGCGCCGCCAAGGACCCGGCCATCGCCAAGAGCGGCCTGATGCAGCAGTTCGGTCTCTCCGAGCTGCAAGCCCAGGCCATCCTCGACATGCGCCTGCAGCGCCTCACCGGGCTCGAGCGCGACAAGATCCTCGAAGAGCGTGCCGAGGTGATCACCGAGATCGCCCGCTATAAGGAAATCCTCGGCGACGAACGCGAGGTCTACAAGATCATCGTCGCCGAGTCGCGCGAGGTGAAGGAGCGCTACGGCGATGCGCGGCGCACCGAGATCGTCGACGAGGCCACCGATATCTCCATCGAGGACATGATCGTCGAAGAGGACATGGTGGTCACCATTTCCCACGATGGCTACATCAAGCGCAACGCCGTCACCGAGTACCGCGCCCAGCGCCGTGGCGGCCGCGGGAAGATCGGCGCGACCACGAAGGATCAGGATTTCGTCGAACACCTCTTTGTCGCCTCGACCCATTCGTACATCTTGTTCTTCACCAACAAGGGCAAGGTGTACTGGACCAAGGTGCATGAGATCCCGCAGGGTGGGCGCACCACTCGGGGCAAGGCGATCGTCAACCTGTTGAACCTGGCCCCCAACGAAAAAATCTCCGCCTTCCTCTCGGTCCGCGAGTTCCAAGAAAATCGCTACGTCATGTTCGCCACCAAACGCGGCACGGTGAAGAAGACCGCGCTGATGGAATACGCCAACCCGCGCCGCGCCGGCATCATCGCCATCGCGCTCGACGACGACGACGAGCTGATTCGTGTGCGTCTCTCGGAAGGCGACCAAGAGATCATCCTGTCGACACGCGAGGGCCAAGCCATCCGCTTCAAAGAGAGCGATGTCCGCCCGATGGGCCGCGGCACCCACGGCGTGCGCGGCATCACGCTCGATGATAACGACGAAGTGGTCGCGATGGACGTGGTGCAACTCGGCGCCACGCTCCTCGCCGTGGCGGAACACGGCTACGGCAAACGCACCGAGATGGACGAGTATCGGCTGACGCGACGCGGCGGCAAAGGCATCATCACGATGAAGACCACCGACAAGACCGGTCCCGTGATCGGCGTCCGCATGGTCACCAACGACGATGACATTATGCTGATCACCGACGGCGGCAAGCTCATTCGCACGCCGGTGCGCGGCATCTCGGTCATCGGCCGCAACACGCAAGGGGTGCGTCTGATCGACCTCACCGAAGGCGAGAAGGTCGTCGGCGTCGCCCGTCTCGCCGAAAAAGAAGAAGACGACATCGCTCAGACCCCGCCGGTTGAACCGGCATCGTGAGACCTACGCCGCTCGTCGTTTCGGTTTGCGCTCGCGCCGTGACACCGCTCGCTCGACGGCGTCGAGCGACTGACCGCCACCCTGTGCCGCGCCGCGATCGATGAGCGCGCCGAGGCGCGGGTGATGCGCTATCAGGAAGGCCTCCAGATCATCGTTCTCTCCCAGCGCAACGAGCGCTGCACACGGCCGCCCGTTCTTTGTGATGATGACAGGCCCCTGCGGTAGCGTCTTGATCATCTCGCTCAACCGCTCCCTCACTACCCGGACCGATTCAATTTTCATAAGGTGTACTCCTTGCCTGCCACGATGAGAGCGTTGCCGCGTTTGCGACCAACCACGGTGATCCACACTTCCATTTCCACCACCCGGTAGAACACCCGTAGATCCTCAAGCCGCAGCTCGTAGTCGGCCAGAGCGCTGGTCCGACGCAGGCGAAACTTGTTGCGGGTCTCGATCAAGGGGTCGTTGTCGACCAGATGTCGGCGGATTCCGTCGGTGACCATTCTTTGCTCGCGAACCGGCAGCCGTCCGAGGTGATCAAGCGCCTGCGGCTTGAAGAGGATGACCCGCCGAGCCATTCAAGCGACGTTGTAGCGCCGATTGGCGCTACAAGCTATCCGGTGTTGGCTTCCTCTCCTGTCGGGACTAAGACATGCCCGCATGCGAATCATCGCTCGACACGCCAGATCGATATTGCGAACGAGTGAAACGTCCGTTCGGCCCGCCTACACCTTCGATCCGCCGCGCCAAGCGATGGGGGCGGCTATCGTCATCCTGCTTTTCTTGACCTCGTTTGCGCACGCCGGTGCCGCACCGTCGCTCGCGGCCACTCCCCACCAGCGGCGTACGCTGGCGGCCGATAGCGGCTGGATAAAATTGTGGGACACGGCGTGGTGGATCACGCTGCGCGCCACACCCGCCGGGGTACCGCTCGCTCGGATCGAGTACCACGCACGATTTGCTGACGATCACGATCCGCGCACTCTCGCTGGTCACTGGGACGTAGATGGCGAGGACCGCAACGGTTTTACCGGGCGCGTCCCGGTCACGTGCGCCACGCGGCCCGATTACGATCGGCGCTTGCGTGTGAAGGTGCGCGTGGTCGATGTCAACGACACTGCCAGCGACTGGGTCGATATGGTTTTCCCGGCCACCGAGTCGAGCGGCGACGACAGTGCACCGCCGCTCACTGCCGAGCCCAGCACCGAACGCCGGAGCGAATCGCTCGGAACCGTCCAGATCATTGCGAACGACGACATGACGATCGCCGACGCGAAGGCTGCGTTGCAGCGCCGGGCGCGCGACAAGGGCGGCGATGCCGCCATCGGCTTTCGTCTGGTTGAGACCACCGGCAATCGCGTCACCTTTGCGGCCGATGTCATCCGTTACGTCGACGTGCCGGCGACGCCAACGCCAGCACGCACCGGCACTGCGCCCGACCGCGTGCTAGCTGAGTTGGCGATGCCCGGCGCGCGGTGACGAAGGCGTCGGTGCTCTCCGTTCACGGCGTACCCAGCAAGAGCATTCCAACCATCAACGTAAACACCGTCAGCGGCACGCCGACCAGCATGTAGGTGAGCGGACGGATCTCGACGCCACGCCGGCGCGCGGCTTCGATCACGATCAGATTGGCGACCGAACCAGGGATCGTCAGATTTCCCGCCAACGTACTGCTCAGCGCCAGCAGCAACCACGCGTGGGTTGCGTTGGGGAACATCGGGACGACTCGCTTCAGCAGCAGCACTGCGGGGACGTTGCTGACCACGTTCGAGAGCGCGACACTCGCAGCCGTAAACCAGACGTCGGATACCAGGGCCGGCGATGACTGCAACTGCACGCGCAGCCAGGCGTCGAGGCCGCCGTGTTCCAAGCCACCGACGACGACGAACAACCCCGCGAACAGCACCAGCAACTCCCAATCGATCAGCGCGAACACTTTCGCCGGCTTGACCCGCCGCGTGAACAGCATCCACGCGGCGGCGGCCGCCGAGCTGAAGGCGATGGGCGCGCCGGCGATCAATGTGCCAAGCAGCAACACCGTGATCGCTCCGTTTTTCAGCGCCAGCCAGCGGTGCACGCGCACGATCGAACGCCGCGGGGGCGATGCAGGCACTCCGGTGGTCAAGTCGCGCCGAAACATCAGCGCGATCAATCCGTACGCGATGGCCAGTCCAACCAACGCCGGCAGCCACAACGCTCCGGCGAAGGAACGGTAAGGAATTCCCGACAGACTCCCGATGATCATATTCTGCGGATTGCCGGTGATTGTCGCGACACTGCCGATGTTAGCCGCTGTGGCGAGTGCGATCAGATACGGGACCGGCTTGCGCTCGAGTGCGCGCAGTACGTCGAGCAGCAGTGGCGCGAGTACGATGCACACCACGTCGTTGACGAAGCAGGCCGACAGCACGCCCGCCAGCAGCACCACGACGGCCAATAGCTGGTACGGTCCGGCCGCGCGGCGCAGCACCAGGTCGGCGACGAGGCGAAACGCTCCCGACAATCGAAGGCACGCCGCCACGATCATCATCGAGAACAACAGTACCAAGGTGGGGAAGTCGATGGCCGTGAGCAACCGATCGGCCGGCAGCGCGCCGGATCCCACCATACAGACCGCGCCGATGAACGCCGCGCTGGTGCGATAGACGCGAAAGCCCGGCAACTCGCCGATGACGAGGACGAGGTACGTAGCGGCGAAGATGATCAGGGCGACAGTCATGCATCAGTGGGACACAGGCAAGATGCCTGTGCCACCATCAACAGAGCGGAGTGAAACAGGCGGAGTGAGGGAGAGATTCTTCGCCTTCGGCTCAGAACGACAGCTTGCGGGCCACGGCTCAAAAGAGGCGGCCTGGAAGGATCAGATTGAGCACCAAGCCGAGGATGAACAACCCGCCGGCGAGCTTGGTGAGGTAGAACGCCGCCGCCACGTACCACAGTGGCCACACCGGAAAATTCTTCGGCGGCGCGTCCGGCTTCGGCTGCGAGTAGATTTTCAATACGCGGAACAGCCGCGGCAGCGAGAACACTACTAACAAGGTCCACACGCCGAGCGTGCCCGCAGCGACCATGCCGAGCACGACGAAGTAGAACGCGATCATCAGCGCCATCGTCGCGTAACGAGCGGTGTCGTAGCCGAGAATCACAGGCAACGTGTGGATGCCCTTGACCTTGTCCAACTCGAACTTGTCGAGATGTTTGCCCATCAGCACGGTCATGACCACGATGGCGTATGGGATCGACGCGACAAACACCCACGCGGGAATGTTGCCGGCGGTGACATAGTAGGTGCCGCCAGTCATCAGCGGGCCCCATACTAGGAAGACGCCGATCTCGCCGAGTCCGATGTGCTTCAACCGGATCGGCGGCGCGACGTAGAAAAAACTGATGAAGAAGCCGAGACCCGCAAACACCACCACCGGCCAGCCGCGCAATGAGACGAGATACGCGGCGATCACCACGTCGATGAAGTTCACCAACAGGATCGCGTTGCGCAGGGTCGCCTTGGTGACTAGGCCCGAGAGAATCGGATGCGGCGCATAGAGCGCGCGCGGATAGTCGGCCGTGTCGACGCCGCCGGAGAGGTCGTAGTAGTCGTTGATCATGTTGTTGGCGGCGTGCGCCAGCAACAGCCCGGTGGTCGCTAACAGAAACGGCGTCCAACTGAACGACCCGGCTGCGGCCGCGAGCAGCCCGCCGATGAGCGCCGACGTCAGCGTCATCGAAAACACTGCGGCGCGCACGATGATGAGCCACTTGGAGACCGGATCCATCTCCTTGTCTTTGGAGAGGTTCGCGGTCTGAATCACTTCGATCCAGTTTTGCACGACCATGGCTGATCCTCCGCCGGGCTTGGGCTGTGATGATGGCTAGGTTTATCACCGCCACCCCGTCGGTCAACCGCATCGCTCTAACCAGCGGGGTTGTTCTCGCCGGGGCGGAGAGGATAGAAGATCGCCGATGGCGAAACAGTCCTTCAGCTACGACGAAGCCGGCGTCGAAACGCTGCAGGTCCACGGCGGCCTGCGCGAACTCGCCGATTGGATTGGCAAGACCTTCGAGTTCAACGCCGTCCGGCCGCAGTTGCCGCTCGGCTACTTTGCCAACGTGCTGCCCCTGACGCCCGAGATCGGTCTCGCGATCTCCACCGATGGCGTCGGCACTAAGTTGCTGGTGGCGCAAGAGCTGGAGCGCTACGACACCGTCGGCATCGACTGCGTGGCGATGAATGCCAACGACATCCTCTGCGTCGGCGCGCGCCCGATTTCGCTGGTCGACTACATCGCTGTGCAGCAGGCGAACCCAAACTTCTTGGGCGAGATCGCCAAGGGTTTCTACGAAGGCGCGTGTCGAGCGTGCATCAACATCCCCGGCGGCGAAGTCGCGCAGGTGCGCGAGATGCTCCACGGTGCGCGCAGCGGCTACGCGTTCGACCTCGTCGGCACCTGCATCGGCACGGTGCATCCGGCGCGCGTTTTGATCGGGCAGGACGTGCGCCGTGGCGATGTGGTGGTCGGCATCGCGAGTAGCGGTATTCACAGCAACGGATTCACGCTCGCGCGTCGCGTGCTGTTCGAACAGGCGAAACTGCGCGCCACCGATCACGTTACCGGGCTGGCGCGCTCGGTGGGCGAAGAGTTGCTCATCCCCACGCACATCTACGTGCGCGAAGTGCTGCAGATGCTCGACGCCAACCTGGCGATCAAAGCGATGATCCATGTGACCGGCGATGGCTTCCTCAACCTCACGCGAGTCGCGGCCCCGGTGGGGTTCGTGATTGATGCGCTGCTTGATGTGCCGCCGATCTTTCCAGTCATCCAGAGCCATGGCGGGCTCGACGATGCGGAGATGTTCCGGGTCTACAACATGGGCGTCGGCTTCTGCGTCGTCGTCGATCCGAAGGATGCGCCTCGCGTGGTCGAGAGCGCGCAGCACGAAGGCAAGCACGCCGCGCCCATCGGCTACGCCGTCGCTGATCCCGAGCGGCACATTTGGATTTCGCCGCGTGGGCTGGTGAGTCGTGACGACGTGTTCACTCGGACCGCTGCCACACCACCACCGCGAATCGTCGCGTGAACCTCCGCGTGAATCTCTGGTGGAACAGGCTTGCAGTCTGTTGCGCGCCGGCAAAGCGCCGGTGCCACCGGTACAGTGAACCATGAGCGCTGTGCGCATTTCCCTTGATCAGATCCGAGCCGCGCGCGAACGCGCGGCCGGCATCGTGAAGGTGACGCCGCTGGATCTCAGCGCGACCTTCAGCGCGCTGTGTCAGCGTCAGATCCATCTCAAACTGGAGAACCTGCAGAAGACCGGCTCCTTCAAAGTTCGCGGCGCGCTCAACAAGATTCAACTGCTCGATGAAGCAACGCGCACGCGCGGTGTCGTGACCGCGTCGGCGGGCAATCACGCGCAAGGTGTCGCCTATGCCGCGCAACGCGCGGGGGTGCCGGTCACGGTCGTGATGCCCGAGACCGCGTCGTTCAGTAAGGTCACGGCGACCAGCGGCTACGGCGCGCAGGTGGTGCTCGCCGGCCGCGACTATAGCGAGGCGTACGCGAAGGCCATCGAACTCGCCGCGCAACAACACGCGGCGTTCGTCCATGCCTTCGACGATCGCGAGGTGATTGCGGGCCAAGGAACGCTGGGGCTCGAACTGCTCGAACAGCTTTCCGATGTCGATACGGTCGTGGTACCCGTCGGTGGCGGCGGATTGCTGGCCGGCATGGTCTCGGCGCTGCGCGGCGCCGGTTCGCGTGCCCGGATCATCGGCGTGCAAGCAGCCGGCGCGTCATCGCTGGTGCCGAGTTTGCGATCCGGGACGCGGGTCGAGCTGGCCGCGGTCGACACCATCGCTGATGGCCTGGCAACCCGTGCGATCGGTGCGATCCCGTTCGACATCATTCGTTCAGGCATCGACGATGCGGTCGAAGTCAGCGACGCCGAGATCGCCGACGCGGTGCTGCTGCTGCTGGAGCGCGCGAAGACCGTTGTCGAGGGTGCCGGCGCGGTTGGACTGGCCGCGTGTCTTGCCGGTCGGTTGCCGGCACCGGCGGCAAAGGTTGCGGTACTCATCACCGGCGGCAACATCGACACCAACCTGCTCGACCGCATCATCAACCTCGGGCTGGTGGAAGAGGGCCGCCTCTTTCGATTCACCACGCGCCTCGCCGATCGCCCCGGTGAATTGCAGCGACTGGTCACCTGCATCGCAGCGTGTCGCGCCAACATCCATCAGATCAGTCACGAGCGCGCCCAGCCCGGGTTGGCGCTGACGCAAGCCTCGGTCACGCTCGAACTCGAAACCCGCGGTCGCGAGCACATCGCGGAGATCGAGCGGGGGCTGGCCAAAGCCGGCTTTGATGTCGATAGGCGGTAAGCGGTTCGCAGCTGCGACTCACACCCGCAGCTTCTTCACGTCGCGCATCGGGTAGTGGCGCAGATTCCGACTGCACAGCGTTAGACCGTTTGCGTGCGCCGCCGCGGCGATCAGGGCGTCCGCAATCTCGACGCTGTGCGATCGCCCAAACGTCAGGCAATAGCTGCCGGCTTTCCGCCCGACGCGCTCGTCGATCTCGACGCAATGCAGGACGCGTTGAATGTCGGCGATGACGAACTCCTCGCGCGGGCGAATGCCGGCGTACACTTCGGCGATCGAGACCGGCGTCCAGCCGAGAAAATCCCCGGCCGCGTCGCGGGCGGCTAGCCACTCGACGATCGCCTCGGTGCCGCGCAACCACTCAATGATGATGTCGCTGTCGAGAAGATACTTGGCCACGTCGTCTCGCTACCGATCGCTGCGGACGCTCCGAGCGGCGCAAGTTGCGCACGTACGCGTACGAATCGGTCATGTCGTCACGCTCCGCCCAGATCCCCGCCATCTGGCGGATCACGGCGGAGCGATCCTCGACGGCTCGTCCTCCGTACGTGGCGGCCACGGCCTCGCGGACCAATTCGGAGATCGTTGTCCGACGGCGACGGCTCTCAGCCGCCAGGCGCCGGGCGCTGTCTTCGTCCAAGTACAACTGGGTCCTTTTCATCGGCGATGTATAACATACATCGCCACACGAGCAAAGCATCTTGATCGACTGTCTGGGCGATCGTTCCCCTGCTGCGCGCTTTCGGCTAAGGGTCGAGACCATGAATCACGTGACGATCGAAGTCCTCGACCCCACCGCTCCATCACCTCACGGCGCGGCGCAGCCGACGGCCCGGCTTGCATCGCTACGAGGCAAAGTGCTCGGCATTCGCCGCGACCGGGTGTGGCATTCGTTCCACCACTTCTCCGACCGCATCGCCGAGGTCGCGCGCGAACAATGGGGCGCGCGCGACCTCGTGTTCTTCGATCCAGGTGTTCGGCTCGGAACCACGGAAGCGGAACGCGACAAATTGTTGCCCTTCGTGCAAGGAGTCGAGGCCGCCATTGTCGGCCTCGGTACTTGAGGGTCGTGCACGTCGTGGAGTGTCCACGACACGATTGAGTGTGAACGCGCCGGGGTCCCGACGGTGGTGGTAGTGACCGAAGTGTTCGCCAACTTGGCGCAGACCGCCGCGCGCGCGCGCGGCTACGATCATCTCGCAACGCTGGTGCTACCGCATCCGATGGAGACTCGCGATCGTGACGAATGTCGTCGCATCGCCGACGAGCGGGCGGCCGAACTCTTCTCCTCGCTGGTGTCCGCTCCCTCTCCCTCTGGGAGAGGGCAGGGGTGAGGGCTCACTAGACACGACCATGCGCGGAACATTGCTCTCTGAAGTTCACATAGTCGCGGCGGACGCCGAGGCGTTCTTCGAACTCGCGGAGCGTCAGGGCTGGGGCGATGGGCTGCCGCTGATTCCGCCAACGGCGGAGCGCGTGCAAGCGATGCTCGACTTCGTGGTCGAAGCGCCGGAGGCGATTGTCGGCGTTGTTGAGCCGCAGCGTGGCGAGGCAACGGCCGAAAAAATCGCGATCAACGCGGTGATGGCTGGGTGCAGCCCCGAGTCCTTTCCGGTCGTGATCGCGGCCGTGCGTGCGGTGTGCGATCCGCGCTTCAATCTCTACGCGCTCAACACCACCACTTGCTGCGCGACGCCAGCGCTGATGATCAACGGCCCGGCACGCCACGCTCTCGGCATCGAGTGCGGATACAGTTGCCTCGGCCACAACGGGCGCGCCAACGCCACCATCGGCCGGGCGCTTCGATTGGTCATGCGCAACGTCGGCGGAGCCATCCCCGGCGCAGTCAGCAAATCCACCTTCGGACAGCCTGGCCGCATGTCGCTGTGCTTCGGCGAGTGGGAAGAGAAGAGCCCGTGGAACCCGTTCCATGTTCGACGGGGCTTCGAACGTGACGACAACGTCGTCACCGTGCACTGCGCTACCGGCACCCAAGACATCGCCGATGTGTGGGCTGAGACCGGCGAGGAAATGATTTGGGTGCTGGCGCACTCGATCGATTGGATCGGCAACAACAAGGTGCTGGTGCCGCAGAAGGACGGCGAGATGCTGCTCCTCCTCTGTCCCGACTTCGCCTACAAGATCGCGCGCGACGGCTTGGCAATCGCCGACGTGCAACGCATGCTATACGAGCAGACGCGCACGCCGATCGAACGCTGGCACCGGAACCACTGGCCGAAGTTGGAAATGCGCGGCTATGTCGAGGACGGCACCGTGCCGCTGTGTGAGCAGCCGGAGCAATTCCTTATTGCCGTCGCCGGCGGCGAAGGCGGACATCATGCCATCAGCTTTTGCAGCTTCGGTCTGACGATGTCGGTGTCGCAGAAATTTTCACTCACCTCAGACATCACCGAGGGCGAGTCGTGTCCGCTGCCGGAGCGAACGCCCGGTATCTGATCATGCGATCGGTCTCGCTCAAGTCGGAACAGTTCACCGAATCGGTCATCCGCGGCATGACGCGGTTGTGCGAGCAGCACGGCGGCATCAACCTCGCGCAAGGCTTTCCCGATTTTCCGGCGCCGATGGAGCTGAAGGACGCGGCCAAGCGCGCCATCGACGACGAGTTCAACCAGTACGCAGTGACCTGGGGCGTGCGCGAGTTTCGCGCGGCGATCGCGGCGAAGATGAAGCACTACAACCGCGTACCGTGCGATCCCGAAACCGAAGTCACGGTGACCTGCGGCTCCACCGAAGCGATGATCGCGACGCTGTTGGCGGTGGTGAATCCCGGCGACGAGATCGTGATCTTCGAGCCTTTCTACGAGAACTATGGCCCCGACGCGATTATGAGCGGGGCGACGCCGCGCTACGTCACGCTGCGACCGCCGGACTTCACCTTCGACCCGGCCGAGCTGCGCGCAGCATGCGGGCCGCGCACCAAGGCCATCATCGTCAATACACCGCACAATCCGAGTGGTCACGTGTTCGGCCGGGTTGAGCTGGAAACCATCGCGGCCGTCTGCCGAGAGTTCGATTGTCTCGCCATCACCGACGAGATCTACGAGTACGTCACCTACGACGGTCGCGAACATGTCTCGCTCGCCAGCCTCCCCGACATGCGCGAACGCACAATCACGATCAGCGGACTGTCGAAGACCTATTCGGTGACAGGCTGGCGCCTCGCCTACGCGATTGCCTCACCCGCGCCGACCACGGCGATTCGCAAGATGCACGACTTCCTCACCGTCGGCGCGCCGCATCCGCTGCAATGGGCAGGCGTGAGCGCACTCGGCCTACCCGCCGGTTACTATCGCGACCTCGCGGCACACTACGCGACGCGGCGCGCAGTGTTGGCGGAGGCGCTCACCGCCGCCGGCTTTCGCATTCACGTTCCGGAGGGTGCGTACTACATCCTTGCCGACATCGGTGAAATTGCTGGCGTCACGATGATGAGCGACGTGGCGTTCTGCGAGTGGCTGATCCGCGATGTCGGCGTGGCTGCGGTGCCAGGGTCCAGCTTCTATCGTGATGGAGAGCGTGGACGGCGGCTGATCCGCTTCGCCTTCTGCAAGCGTGAGGACACCCTGCGTGCCGCTGCGGAGCGTCTGGCGCGCGTGCCGGACCTGCTGAGGCTACGGTGACTACGCGCCGTCGGTGCGCAGAAATACCGGGAAGTCGGTGCCCCCCGGATCGTGACCAAGTTGAGAGAGCAACGTCGTCAGCTGCCCGCGGTGATGCGTCTGATGGTTAAAGAAGTGTGTGACCGCCCACCACAGCGGGTGTTTGTATGGCACGCCCGCGCTCGTACGGTACGAGAGCGGTGCGTCGAAATCCGCGTCGCTGAGGCCGCGCAGCCAGGCCTCGATCGCGGCGTCCGTTTTGGCGCGCTCCTGCCGCAGCAAAGCGAAGTCGTCGTAGAGGACCTGATCCAGTTTGCCGGTGTACGGGATGGGCTGGCCGCTGTGATCGAGTGAGGTGGCAACCGTCGCATCACGGGTGAAACGGCCAAGCCAGGCGCGATCGGTGAGCAGCAAGTGATTCAAAGTACCGTGAATCGAGCCGAAGAAGGCTCCCATGCTGCGCTTCCGCTCTTCATCTGTGAGCGTTGCGCACAGAGCGTAGAGCTTGTCGTTCATCCAGCGGTTGTAACCCGCGAGCGCTTGGTACTGGCCGAGCAGAGTCGCCATCACCGTACCTCCCCGGATCGGCATGGTGATGGACGCGCCTCGCCTGGGCAAGCGTGACGCGACATCTGTCGAAACGACCGGGTAGTCGCGCTCAACCGGTGATGCGGATCACGATCTGGCGCACCGCGCCCTCGCGGATGCGGGCACTCACGAGCGTCTCGCCACGTGGGAACCCATAGGCCCCGGAGATCGCGGCGCAGAACTGCACCGTCGACGTGTTGTCGACGAAGTGGAAGGTGCCGTCACCGAACAACGTACACGCATCCGCCTGCGCGCGCCCACTCGGATTGCCCGTGCCATCGTTGAAACGACAGCCGAGATCGTTGATTGCGTCCGAGGTTGCCTGGCGCTCGGCAAAGTCCGGCGGATCGACCGCGGGTACACCGCCGAAGACCGGATCGCCATTGTCGCACACCGTCGGACTGCCATCGCCAAGAGGGCGCGACACAATCACTTGCAGATCGGGTCGCACGATCGGATCGATCGGGTCGTAGTTGAAGGCGGAGTTGCCGATGGTGCGATGGCCGGTCAACGGCTTGCCCTCGACAACGAGAATGAAGCCCCGTCCGATGCGCCGTTCGAACACTGGGCGCCCCTCGCTGTCGGTGCCGACCGATTGTAGCGGCATCGCGTCGGCCTGGGCGATCCCGAAATAGGAGATCTCGCCTGGTCCCCCCGGTGGTGGCACCGGCGTGGGAGTGCGGGTCGCCGTTGTCGACGGTTGCGGCATCCCGGTTGTGGTCGGAGTGCCGGCGTTCGGATTGACGCGCACGACAATCTGGCGGGTGGCGCCGACCACGCCCTGTTGATCACTCAGCCGCACGGTCGCAATGGTGTCGCCTTCGGGGAACCCGAAGGGCGACGCGACGCGGCCGCAGAACTGCGCCGTCGAGTTGGGGTCGACGAAGTGGAACTCGCCGTCCGGGAACAGTGTACACGCATCATCGGGGCCGCGGCCGCCAGGATTGCCGGTGCCGTTGTTGAATCGGCAGCCGAGATCGTTGATCGCGTCGGAGATGTGTTGCGTCAAGGCGTAGTTCGCCGGATCGACGGACGGAACCCCACCGAACATGTGCAGCGTGTTGTCGCAGACCGTGGTGCTGCCGTTACCCAGCGGTCGCGACACCAGCATCTGCATGTCGGGCCGCACGGCTGGATCGTCGGGGCTGTAGTTGAACGCGGATAACCCCACCGGGCTGTGACTAATGCCGGGACGACCTTCGACGACCAGCGAGAAGCCCTGGCCGAAGCGGCGTTCGTAGATCAGACGCCCGTTGCCATCGGTGCCGATCGGTTGCAGCGGCATATCGTCAGCCGCGGCGAGTCCAAAGAAGGTGACGTTGGCCCCTGGCCCCAGCGGCGGCGCCGGTGTCGTGGTCGGCGTTGGCGTGTTGGTCGGCCGCCGCGTGCGCGTGTGCGTCACCGTCACGGTCGGCGTCATCGTCGGCACCCCGACAATGGTGCCACCGCATCCGGCCGCCACAATCCCCAGAGCAACCCAGGCCCCCATCCACCGTTGCACCATCGGGTACCTCCCCTGCGCGTTAGCCACCGCGCGCCCCGTTACACCGTACCGCCACAGGTAGCAAACCACGCGGCCCGATGGAATGGGCTGCGCGCGCCGAGCTGCCCCGGATAAACTCGTCTTCCGGTCGATCGGTTGATTGACATCCGCATGCGCGTCGCATAGAAATCCGCGGCGACGGGAGAGGGTGAGGGTGAGTGCGGAGGGCAACAGATAGCTGAGAAACGGGCCCTACCAGGCCCCACATCCTTGAAAGGAGGAGAGTAAACAATGGCAGTAGCAGATGATGTGAAGGCGATCTTCAGCGCGATGCCGGCGAACTTCAATGCCGATTCCGCGAAGGGGATGAACTCCGTCATCCAGTTCAATCTGGGTGGCGACGGGGGCGGCAACTATCACGTAGTGATCAAGGACGGCGGATGCACGGTGGGCGAAGGGGCCCATGCCGCGCCGAACATGACCATGACGATGGCCGCACAAGATTACGTCGACATGATCAGCGGCAAGCTCAACGGCCAGATGGCCTTCATGAGCGGCAAGCTGAAGATCGCTGGCGACATGGGGCTCGCAATGAAGATGCAGAGCCTCTTCAAGCGCCCGGCGTAAAGCCGGACCGCGATCGAATCTGTTTGATGGGGCGAGGAGGCGACTCCTCGCCCCATCGTCGTTTCGGGGCCTACGTTCCTTCCACGCTCACTCGATCCGAGCCTTCGCGAGCGGATGAAGCAGCGCACTGGTTGACTCCGCCGCTGCCGCCAGCCACGGTGCCGCGGTTCCATGACTCCGCTCGCCGTCGCGCTCGTGTTGGTGTCCGCGTTCCTGCACGCGGGCTGGAATCTGTTCGGCAAAGGCAGCCAAGACAAGTCGGCCTTCTTCCTTGCGCAAGGAGCGTGCACCGCGATCATTTGTTCGCCTGGATTGATTGCCTTCTGGTCGCCACCGCCGACACTGGGCTGGGTGTTCGTCGCGCTCTCGGCGGCGGCGCACGCCGGCTACGCGTTGTACTTGGTGAAGTCGTACGAAGCCGGTGATCTGTCGATCGCCTACCCGATCAGCCGCAGCGCTCCGGCGTTGGTGTTGCTGTGGGAGATGACCGCGGGACACCAACGACTGAGCGTCTTGGGCGTGAGTGGTGTGGTGCTCGCCGTCGTCGGTGCCCTGATGGTGCAGTGGCCGCTGCTGCGGGCGCGCGGGCTGCGGGGCGTGTTGCGTGCCGATGTCACGCGCTTCGCGCTCATCACCGCGGTGTTCATCGCCGCCTTCACCATCGTCGACAAACAGGGCGTCGGCCAAATGCACCCGTTCGTCTTCTTGGTGCTGATTCTCGCCGGCGAATTTCCGGTGTTCATCGTCCGTATGGGAAGCGCGACGGCGACCCGCGTGCGTGCCGAATGGAACCGGACCCGCTGGACGATTCTCGCCACCGCGATCGTCGGGCCGTTTTCGTATCTGTTGATCCTGTGGGCGCTGAAGAACGCGCCCGCCACCTACGTGCTGTCGTTGCGCCAGACTAGCATCGTGTTCGGCGTGGTACTCGGGCGCTTCGTGCTGGGCGAAGTCGGCACCCGCTATCCGCTGATCGGCGCGGTTGTCATCACCATCGGCGGTTTGCTGATCGCCGCGGGTGGATGACGAGCGCCACTCACCTTGACTCACTCCAGGCCCGCGCCTACGCTGCGGCCTTTCGTCACGGAGTCTGACGCATGCGCACGACGGTCCTGTTCATCGCCTCGGTGGCATACATCGGCTACATCCCCTTCGCCTCGGGAACGTTCGGTTCGCTGGCGGCGATGCCGCTGTTTTGGGTCTTCGACAAATTGTGCACGGTGTCGGTGCCGCTGGCGCTCGCGACCTTCGTCGCCTTGGTTGTAGGCGCGTGTTGGGTGGCGGGTCTGGCCGATGGGTTTCTACAAGAGCACGACAGCCACAAAATCGTGATCGACGAAGTCGCCGGCTACGTCGCGGCGACGCTGCTGCTGCCGCTGAGCTGGCCGGTCGCCATCGCCGCGTTCTTCATCTTTCGCGCGCTCGATGTCATCAAGCCATACCCTGCCGGATACATCGATGCGAACATGCCGGGCGGTCCCGGCGTCGTGCTCGACGATGTCGTCTCGGGTCTGTACACCAATCTGCTGCTACGCGGCCTATTGTTTCTTGGAGTGCTGTCATGATCGAGCGCGCCGTCATTCTCAGTTCGGGCGATGAATTGACCACCGGCCGCACGGTCGACACCAACGCCAATTTCATCGCCGACAAATTGGTCGCGGCGGGACTCGACGTGGTCGCGGTGGTCGTGGTCGGGGACTATCACGAGCGCATCGCATGGGCGTGGCGCGAGGCGATGCGGCAGGCGGACGTGATCATCGGCACTGGCGGTCTCGGCCCCACGGCCGACGATCTCACCACCGAGGTGTTGGCGCAGGTCGCCGGGCGAACGCTGAAGATGGACACGGGCGTCGCCGACCGCATCCGCCAGATGTTCGCGGCGATGGGCCGCGTGATGCCGGAGAACAATCTCAAGCAAGCCATGTTTCCCGAGGGTGCGACGGTCATCCCCAACCCGCTCGGCACCGCGCCCGGCTTCCGCCTCGATCTCGATACTGAGTGGGGGCGACGTCACTTGATTGTGTTGCCCGGCGTGCCGCGCGAAATGAAACCGATGATCGAAGAGCAGGTGCTGCCGTGGATCGAGCAGGAGCGTGGCGGTGAGGATGTGTATCGCAGCCACACCTTCCAAACCTTCGGCATCAGCGAGTCAGCGCTCGACGAACTGGTCACCGGCTGCGTGGCCGCGGAGGAAGGCCGCATCGCGTTTCGCGCGGCGTTTCCGCAAATCTCCGTGCGCCTGACGGTCCACGGTCGCCCCGACGCAACCGCGCGAAACTTGCCGCTACTCGCGGCGCGGTTGCGCGAACGCATTGGCACCTACGCCTATGGCGAAGGCGACACGTCGATGGAGGAAGTCGTCGGGACGATGCTGAAGCAACGCGGCCTCACCATCGCGCTGGCGGAATCCTGCACCGGCGGTCTCATCGGCCATCGCATCACCAACGTGCCCGGCAGCTCGGCGTACTTTGTGGGCGACCTCGTCACCTACAGCAACAGCGCGAAGCAACAACTGCTCGGCGTGAACGCGGCGACGCTCGAACGAGTTGGCGCGGTGAGCGAAGAGGTTGCGACCGAGATGGCGGAGGGCGCCCGGCGCGTCGCTGGCGCAGATTTCGGACTCGCAACCACCGGCATCGCCGGCCCAGACGGCGGCAGCGCGGAGAAACCGGTCGGGACAGTGTGCATCGCGCTGGCGACAGCGGAGAAGTCGTTCGTGCGGCGCTATCAATTTTGGGGCACGCGCGACTGGGTGAAGATCCTCACCTCACAAGTTGCGCTCGACTGGGTGCGCCGGCATTTGCTCGGGCTCGATCCGAGCGAGTCCGGCGTCCTCCGGCGGTGAGGGTTCGCGGGCTGCATGCCGCCGTCGCCCGCGGCAAGCGCGTGCTTCTGCGTTTGCCGAGCGCGCACGACTGCGACGAGTTCGTCGCGCTCATGCGCGCGAGTCGCCGCCTGCACCATCCGTGGGCGGCGCCGGCTACCACCACCGACGCGTTCGCCGACTATCTGAACCGCATTCGCCGTAAGGAAACCTACGGGTTGCTGGCGTGCGAGCGCTCGAATGGTGCCATCGTCGGGGTCTTCAATTTCAATCAGATCGTGCGCGGCCACTATCACAGCACGTACCTGGGATACTTTGGCGGCGCGCCGTTCGCGCGCCAGGGCTACATGACCGAAGGCTTGGCGCTGGTGCTGCGCTACGCGTTCACCAAACTCAAGTTGCACCGGCTGGAAGCGAACATCCAGCCCGGCAATCGCGCCTCGCTCGCGTTGGCGCGTCGGTGTGGATTGCGCTGCGAGGGCTTCTCGCCGCGCTATCTCAAGGTGAACGGCCGCTGGCGCGATCACGAACGCTGGGCGATCACGGTGGAAGATTGGCGCAGACTACGAGCCGAGGAACGCCGCTGAACGCGCCTCGCCAGCGCGGGATAGGTCGCCGCCAAATTTCCACATTCGGACATCGCTAGTAGCGCGCCACACGCATGCGTGGGATAAGCCGCACATCGTCATGGACAGCGGCGGAACCATCAGAAGCCTCGACCCACGAGTCGCGCTCGCCTTCGCCGTTGTCTACGTGGTGTGGGGATCCACCTACCTGGCGATCCGCGTCGTGGTGGCGAGTGTACCGCCGGCGGCGTCCGCTGCGGTACGGTTCGTGAGCGCGGGCTTGCTGTTGCTGTTGATTGCACGTGTGACCGGCCGAACCCTCACCATGCCGCGCTGCGAACTGCGCGCGCTGGCGTTGATCGCGTTGCTGCTCCTCGTCGTCGGCAACGGTATCGTCGTGTGGTCCGAGCAATTCGTACCCTCGGGCACCGCCGCGTTGATCGTCGCGACCTTGCCGCTGTGGTTGGCGGTGCTCGAAACCGTTCTGCCCGATGGTGAGCACGTGCCACCGATGGCCTGGGTCGGTGTCGTCACCGGTTTCGTCGGCTTGGCGATCTTGCTGTGGCCCAAGTTGGCCGGCGGACTCAGCGCCGACTTGCGCGGCGAAGCGGCGCTGCTGCTCGCCCCGCTTTCGTGGGCGTGTGGCTCGCTGTATTCCAAGCGCACCACGTTCACCGTGTCGCCTTTGGTTGCGACCGGATGGGAGATGTTGCTCGGTGGCCTCATGCTGGCGGCGATTGCCGCCGCGACCGGCGAGTTTTCGCACTTTGCGCCGACGCGCGCAGGATGGATGGCGTTGGCGTACTTGGTCATCTTCGGTTCGTGCATCGCGTTCACCGCATTTGTGTGGTTGCTGCAGCACGTCCCCGCCGCGAAGGTGGCGACATACGCCTATGTGAATCCGGTGATCGCGGTGTTCCTCGGCTGGTTGCTGTTGGACGAGCCGTTCAGCGCCTCAATGGCGCTCGGCACACCGATCATCGTCGCGGCCGTCGTGCTGGTGACCACGGCCAAGATGCGTCGCGAAGGTGGCACTGCCACAGCGCAGTTGAACATTGCTCGCAGCGGAGGCGCCCAATGTCGCGCTACGAATACCGCCTAGTCGATGTCTTCACCGCCGAACGCTTCGGCGGTAATCCACTCGCGGTGTTTCCACAGGCCGAAGGCATCGATCCCGCTATCATGCAGCGCATTGCGTGTGAGCTGAATCTGTCCGAGACCACTTTCGTATTGCCGACGACCCACACCGGGTGTGACTTCCAGGTGCGCATCTTCACGCCGCACATCGAAATGCCGATGGCCGGACATCCGACGGTGGGTACGGCCTGGGTGCTCGATCACGGCGATCGCGTCACCTTTCTGGAACAAGTCGGCCCGATTGTCGTCGAGCGAGTGTTAGCGGTGTCGGGTACGCCGATGTGGCAGATGACCCAATTGCTGCCGGCGTGGGGTCCGCGCCTGAACGACCGCGATCTTGTCGCCGACATGCTCGGGTTGTCGGTGGTCGATCTCGCGCCGGACTTGCCCATCGAAGTCATCACCTGCGGCGCGCCGTTCCTGTTCGTTCCGTTGCGCAACGTCGATGCACTCGGGCGCGCTCGCGTGCGCCCTGATCGCTGGGAAGCGATCGCGGCGCAGGCTCCTGCGGCTCACGGTGCGTTCTGCTTCACGATCAACACCGGCGATCCTACCATCACCGCGCGCAGCCGGATGTTCGCACCCGCGGCCGGCGTGGCGGAAGATCCGGCTACGGGCAGCGCGAGCGGTCCGCTTGGTTGCTATCTCGTGCGCTACGGGCTGATCGCGGCGGCGGCGCCGGCGCGCATCCTGAGTCTGCAAGGCGTCGAGATGGGGCGGCCGAGCTACGTGCACATCGAGATCGAGTGTGGGCCGGAGGAGATCACCGCCGTGCGTGTCGCTGGCGCCTGCGTCGCCGTCGGTGGCGGGTACATCGAACTCTGAGCGCACGTCCTAGGCCCTGGCCCGAATCGGGGTAGACTTCCATACGCTTCCCATAATACGCTCCGGCGCGCTTGAGAGCTGGCATGAGTGACGCCGCGCAGATCCGCGCCTTTGTCGCTGTCGATCTAGCGGCGGACGTGCGCGAGCGTGTGGTGCGACTGAAAGCAGAGCTGGCAGCGGTGCGTAGCGAAGCGAGGTGGACGCGCGATGAGGGGTTGCACGCAACCATGAAATTTCTCGGATCGGTCGAGTTGTCACGGCTTAGTCACGTGCGTGATGCAGTCGCCCGTGCCGCGGCATCCGTGGCGATGTTTGCGATGCGTGTGCGTGGCCTCGGCGCGTTTCCGTCGCTCAAACGCCCGCGCGTTGTCTGGGTCGGACTCGAAGCCGACGGACTCGGTGAGCTGGCCGGCACGCTCGAGCGCGAGCTGACACCGCTCGGATTTCCTCCCGAGGCGCGCGCGTCTCAGCCGCACCTCACGCTCGGTCGAATCAACGGCGCCCGCGGTTGGCGCACGCTCGAACCGATTCTGCACCAGCACGAAAGCGACGACTTCGGCGACTCGCCGGTCGATCACGTCACGCTCTACCGCAGCGACCTGCGGCCCGGCGGCGCGGTGTATACCGCGCTCTGGACAAGCTCGCTGAGCGACAGTACAAGAGGAGCCCACCATGGCATTAGATAGTCCCCGTGAACGAGATCCCAACCGCGAGCGTGCACTTGATTTGGCGGTCGGCCAGATCGAGAAACAATTCGGCAAGGGTGCCATCATGAAGCTGGGTGCCGAGGCGCTGGCGCGCGACATCGCGGTGGTCTCGACCGGCTCGCTCGGCCTCGACCTCGCGCTCGGCGTCGGCGGCGTGCCGCGTGGCCGCGTCATCGAGATCTACGGCCCGGAGTCGTCGGGCAAAACCACGCTGGCATTACAAGTGATCGCCGAAGCCCAGCGCGACGGCGGCATCTGCGCCTTCATTGACGCCGAGCACGCGCTCGATGTCGTCTACGCCAAGAAACTCGGCGTCAAGACCGAGGAGCTGCTGATCTCTCAACCCGACCACGGCGAACAGGCGCTGGAGATAGCGGAAACCCTGGTGCGCAGCGGCGCCATCGACGCGCTCGTCATCGACTCGGTCGCTGCGCTGGTGCCGCGCGCCGAGATCGAAGGCGAGATGGGCGAACCGCAGATGGGCCTGCAAGCGCGCTTGATGTCGCAGGCGCTGCGCAAACTCACCTCCAGCATTTCGCGTTCACGCACCATCGTCATCTTCATCAATCAGATTCGCATGAAGATCGGCGTCATGTTCGGCAACCCCGAAACCACCACCGGCGGCAACGCGCTGAAGTTCTACGCCACCTGTCGGCTCGACATCCGCCGCATCGGCGCCATCAAGCAAGGCGACGAGGTGATCGGCAGCCGCACCAAAGTGCGCGTGGTGAAGAACAAGGTGGCGCCGCCGTTCAAAGAGGCCGAGTTCGACATTATGTACGGCGCCGGCATCTCGCGCGAAGGCGAGCTCGTCGACCTCGGCTCCGAGTACGGCATCATCGAGAAGAGCGGCGCATGGTACGCCTTCGATGGCGACCGTATCGGTCAAGGACGCGAGAACAGCAAGGAGTACCTGCGCGATCATCCCGACGCGGCGCGCGCGATTGAACAGAAGATCCGCGCCCACTTCGGCTTGTCGACTCCGGCGGCAGAGGCCGCGCCCGCCGACCTGCCGGCCGCGGCGGAAAAGGCCGAAACAAAACGTGGCGCCAAAGCTGGATAAGCGGGGTGAGAAAAGCGTCGCAGCGAAGCCCGTTCCCTGCTAACGTGACGACATGGATCTGAACAGCGTGCTCCATCAAGGCGTGCTGCAAGACGCCTCGGACATTCTCCTCAAGGTCGGGGTGCCGCCCGCGTTCAGACTGCACGGCGATCTGGTGCCGTTGCCGGACCACGATCCTCTGACCCACATCGATCTCCAGCGTGCGGCCGACGGGTTGATGGACGAGTTCCGCCGTCGCCGCTTCGAGTCCGACATGCAGGCCGACTTGGCCTACGAAACCCCCGAGCTGGGACGCTTCCGCGTCAACGTCTTTCGCCAGCGCGGCGTGCTCAGCATGGTCATCCGCGTCATCCCGTCGCGCATCCGAAATTTCACTGAACTGAATCTCCCACCCGTGGTCGAACGCATCGCCAACGAACGCCGCGGGCTGGTCCTGGTCACCGGCACCACCGGCAGCGGCAAGAGCACTACGCTGGCGGCGATGGTGAATCACATCAATCAGACGCGGCCGTGTCACATCATCACCATCGAAGACCCGATCGAGTACACGCACCGCGACTGTCTCTCGTTCGTCAATCAACGCGAGGTTGGCTACGACACGATCGACTTCGCCGCTGCGCTCAAAGCTGCGCTGCGCCAGAATCCGGACGTGATCCTGGTCGGCGAGATGCGCGACCTCGAAACCATCGAGACCGCCATCATGGCGGCGGAAACCGGGCACTTGGTGATGAGCACGCTGCACACCCTCGATGCCCCGGAAACGCTCACCCGCACGATCAGCGCGTTTCCCGAAGATCAGCGCGATCAGGCGCGGCTGATTCTCGCCAGCGTCATCAAGGGCGTCATCAGCCAGCGACTCATCCCGCGCGCCGACGGCCAAGGGATGGTACCTGCCGTCGAGGTGATGGTGTCGAGCGCGCGCGTGCGCGAATACGTCGCCGACAAGAACAAGGCGCGCGACCTGCGCGAGGTGATCGCCCAAGGCCACACCTCGTACGGGATGCAGACCTTCGACCAGTCGTTGATGTCGCTCTACCGCACGGGCCTGATCACCTACGACGAGGCCCTGCAGAACGCGAGCAACCCGGCTGACTTCGCGCTCAAGGTCCGCGGTATCGCGTCGACCAGCGATAGCCGGTGGGACAACTTCGAGCGCCC
The DNA here is from genome assembly GCA_016178705.1 of Deltaproteobacteria bacterium. Lineage (NCBI taxonomy): Bacteria > Pseudomonadati > Myxococcota > Myxococcia > Deltaproteobacteria bacterium. The sequence continues at coordinate 442,129 of JACOST010000030.1, forward strand.
CGCTGAGCAACCCGATGCGGCCGGCAAGCAAAAAATGGAGATCGAACGATTCTGATCCACGTGCGGCTATCGTATCCGAGCCTTGAGATTCTGATTGGTCGCACGATCGTCATCCCGCCACCCCGTCGCCATCGTTTTCGATCCCTGCTAGAAAACTCGCTATGACCGGCGCGCAGATTCGCAGCGCATTCTTGGAATTCTTCCACCGCCGCGGCCACGAAGTGGTGCGCAGCGCGTCGCTCGTCCCCGACAAGGACCCGACACTGTTGTTCACCAACGCCGGCATGGTGCAGTTCAAGGACGTCTTCCTCGGCAACGAGACCCGCGCCAACCTGCGTGCCGCCAGCGCGCAACGCTGCTTGCGCCTGAGCGGCAAGCACAACGACCTCGACGAAGTCGGGCGCGACACCTATCACCACACCCTCTTCGAGATGCTCGGCAATTGGTCGTTCGGCGACTACTACAAGCACGAAGCGATCGCGTGGGCGTGGGAACTGCTCACCAAAGAGTGGGGACTTCCCAAGGATCGGCTGTACGCAACGGTCTTCACCACCGACGACGAGGCCGACAAGTTCTGGCGCAGCGAAACCGACATCGGGCGCGATCGCATCCTGCGCTTCGGCGAGAAGGACAATTTCTGGGAGATGGGCGAAACCGGGCCGTGCGGTCCCTGCTCGGAGATCCACATTGATCGTGGCGCCGCCGCGTGCGATCGCCAGCATGTCGCGGGCCATCATTGCGCGGTGAACACCGGCTGCGCACGCTACATCGAGCTGTGGAACCTCGTCTTCATCCAGTACAACCGCACCGCCGATCGATCGCTCGAAGAGCTGCGCGCCAAGCACGTCGATACTGGGATGGGACTCGAGCGCGTGGCCGCGGTGATGCAGGACGTGCAGTCCAACTACGACACGGACTTGTTTCGAGCAATCATTACGCAGATCGAAGAGGTTGTCACGAGTGTCGGCAATCGAAAACCCTACGGTATGTCCGCAGACAGCGATGTTTCATACCGTGCCATCGCGGATCATGCGAGGGCGATTAGTTCCCTCGTTGCAGAGGGCTTACGTCCTGGCAACGGTGAACGCGAGTACGTGTTAAGGCGACTCATTCGCCGGGCGGCACGACACGCTCGACGGCTCGATGTAGGTATGATCGATCGGCTGCTCGTGTCCGCATGTCGTGGAGTCATTGAGGTCATGGGCGTCGCCTACAAGGATCTCGTAGAGCAGCAAGAGGTGATCTACGATGTTGTCCGCGAGGAAGAGAGCAGATTTCATGTGACGCTACTGACTGGAGAGTCGTATCTTCGCGGTGCAATCGAAGATCTTGGCTCGGGCAGCATACTGCCGGGCGAAGTTGCCTTCAGGCTCTACGATACGCACGGCTTCCCGCTCGACATGACGGAAGATATCTTGCGCGAGGACGGGATCACAATCGATCAATTGGGTTTCGACAAGTGCATGGAAGGGCAGCGGCAACGCAGCCGTGAGGCTCGACGCGAAACGCACAACCTCTTCGCAGGCTATCACGCTGCGCCCTCTCGCTTCGTTGGTGACCACAAATGTGAGATCGAGTCCGAAATCGTGGCGATCTACCGCGACGAGACGGAATGCCCTGAGGTTCGCGAAGGCGACATAGTCGACGTGATCACGGCGGAAACGCCCTTCTACGGCGAGTCGGGCGGTCAGGTCGGTGATCGCGGTCAGATCGAGACGGCCGACGGTGCGCTGATCGAGGTGAGCGACACGCAGAAGCCCCGCGCCGATCTCACCGTCCACATCGGCACCGTCCGCCGCGGCGCATTCCGCCGCGGCCAACGCGTGCGGCTCGCGATCGACCGCGAGTGGCGTGACGCGGCGCGGCTCAATCACTCCGCCACCCACATCCTCAACGCGGTATTGCGCGAGCGACTCGGTACACACGTGCGCCAGGCCGGTTCGTTGGTCGCACCCGAGCGCCTGCGTTTCGACTTCACCCATCCCAACGCCATCGACGACGCGACACTGATCGCCATCGAGGAGCAGACCAACGCGCACATTCGCGAGAACGCCGTCGTGGTGAGCGAAGAGATGGCGTACGACGATGCGATCAAACGCGGCGCGCTGGCATTCTTCGGCGACAAGTACGGCGACCGCGTGCGCGTGGTGAAGATGGGCGAGTTCTCCACCGAGCTGTGCGGCGGCACACACGTGCAGCGCACCGGCGACATTGGAGTGTTCAAAGTCCGCAGCGAAGCCGGGGTTGCCGCCGGCGTGCGCCGCCTCGAAGCCATGACCGGGGCCGGCGCGCTTGCCTCGATTCGCCAGCGTGAGATGACCCTGCGCCAACTCGGCGAGTTGGTGAAAGGCAATGAAACCGAGGTCGCCGAAAAAGTCGAGCGGCTGCTCGCCCAACAACGCGAGCTGGAGAAACAGTTGCAGCAACTGCGCTCGCAAGTCGCCGGCTCGCAGAGCGCGGATTTGCTCAGCCAGGCGTTCATCAGCAAGGCCGGCTTCAAGGTCGTCGCGGCGCACGTCGACGGCGTCGACGGCAAGCGGCTGCTGGAAATGGCCGACGCGTTGCGCGATCGCATGGGCAGCGGCGTGGTGATTCTCGCCAGCGGCAGCGACGACAAGGTCAGTCTGCTCGCGGCAGTGACCAAGGATCTCACCGCGCAGGTCAACGCCGGCAAGCTCATCGGGCAGATCGCGCCTATCGTCGGTGGCCGCGGCGGCGGCCGGCCGGAGTTGGCGCAAGCTGGCGGCAAGGATCCGGCGAAGATCAGCGACGCGCTCAAAGCGGCGCGCGCGCTATTCGAATAAGGAGCGAGTCCTAAGTTGGAGACCTCTACCGCCCCCGCCTCGCTCGAACTCCGCTTCGCCGACGCGAAGCTGCTGCACGCGCTGCTCGGCAACAACGACGAACATCTCAAGACGATCGAACGCGCCCTCGGCGTCCGCGTCGGCAGCGGCGACCACTCGTTGTTTGTCAGCGGCGATGACGTCGAACGCGAACTCGCCGGCCGCGTGCTCAAGCAGCTCTACGGCTTGCTGGAAAGCGGCTACCCCGTCTACCCGAGCGATGTCGACTACGCCATCCGCATCCTCAGCCGCGACCGCGGCGCGAACTTGAAGGATATTTTTCTCGACACCATCTACATCTCCGCGCACAAGCGCGTGATCACCCCAAAGAGCATCGCGCAGAAGACCTACCTCGAAGCGATCCGCCACTACGACATCGTCTTCGGCATCGGTCCCGCCGGTACCGGCAAGACCTATCTGGCGATGGCGATGGCGGTCGCCGGGCTGATGAAGAACAACTTCGCGCGCATGGTGCTGACCCGGCCCGCGGTCGAAGCCGGCGAGAAGCTCGGCTTCCTGCCCGGTGATCTGGCCGAGAAGGTGAACCCGTATCTGCGGCCGCTCTACGACGCGTTACACGACATGGTCGACTTCGACCGCGCGCAGAAGATGCTCGAACGCGGCGCCATCGAAGTCGCCCCGCTCGCGTTCATGCGTGGGCGCACGCTCAACGACTCGTTCGTCATCCTCGACGAGGCGCAAAACACGACGTCGGAACAGATGAAGATGTTCCTCACCCGTCTCGGCTACGGCTCGAAGGCGGTGATCACCGGCGACGTGACCCAGATCGATCTGCCCACCGGCAAGGCCTCGGGATTGAAGGAGGCGCAAGTCATCCTCGCCGGCATCGAGGGCATCCGCTTCTGTGGCTTCACCGAACGCGACGTCGTGCGCCATCGCCTAGTGCAAGACATCATTGGCGCCTACGATCGCCATGAGACCGCGCGCGATCGACAACGCAACCAGAATGGGAGCTGATTCAGGGATCGGTATGCACCAATCCGACCATTGACATCTGACCATGATCGGATAACAGAAGACCATGAGTTACAGCGTTGCGGTATCAGAATTCAAGACCCACTGTCTTCGCCTGGTCGAGAAGGTCGCGCGCGAACGACGCGAACTGATCGTCACCAAGCGCGGCAAACCCATTGCGCGTGTCGTTCCGATGGGCGAGCTGAGCGCAAACGAGGTGCTTACCCGGCTGCGCGGGACGCTTATTGGCGGTGACCGAGTGGAGGACTTCGATACGCGCACGGTGTGGGGAGCGATGCGCCGTTGAGCGCGTTACTGCTCGACACGCATGTGTGGGTGTGGTGGATCAGCCGCCCCGGACGACTCTCACGCCGCCAGCGCACCACCATCGATCGAACGCTCAAACGCTCCGACGCTTCTCTCTTGTTGTCGATCATCTCGTGCTGGGAGGTGGCCCTGCTCTGTCAGCACGGACGCCTTCGCTTCACCATCCCGGCGGACGCATGGCTGGAACAAGCGGCTGGCGCGCCAGGCATTCAGGTCATCCCGCTGTCATTGCCGATTATTGCGACGGCCGCCCGGTTGACTGCACTGCGCGACCCAGCTGACATGCTGATCGTCGCGACGGCGCAGCATCACGGTGCGCAATTGGTCACGAGCGACACGCGCATCGATGATGCCGACGTAGTCGCAGTCGTGTCCTAGCCATTCACTACAGCGGGTGGGCTTCGACGCTGATGCCTGTCATTGTGCTCTCTCGCTACCGGGCTCGCGGCGTCCTTGCGAGATTGGTGCAGCGTCGCGCATTGCGGCTGCTGAAGACTCTCGACGAGGCGGACGCCGTGCTGACGATCTCGCTGGTGGATGACGCGGAGATGCAACGACTCAATCGCGAGTACCGTGGCAAGGATCGGCCGACGGACGTGCTCGCGTTCGCGATGCGCGAGGGGCGACGCGTGGCCGGCGACGAGGCGCAACTTGGCGATGTGGCGATTTCGCTCGCCACCGCTGCGCGCCAAGCGACTGATCGCCGTATCGCGCTCGCGGATGAAGTCACGACGTTGCTGGTTCACGGAGTGCTGCATCTGCTCGGCTATGATCACGAACGCTCACCCGTCGAGGCCCGGCGGATGTTTCGCAAACAGCGGGAGCTGCTACAGTCGGTGGGGTCTGCCCCAGCGAGAAAGCGAGGACACTGATGCCTGCCATCATGCCTGCAATGGCCAGTATGCTGATCACCTCCGCCCTATTCTTCGCCGTTGCCGCCACCGCGCGCGCAGCGTCACTGCCCGCCGACGTGCAAGGCGCACTGAAGACGCAGAGCGAGATCTACATCGCCACGCGTCGCGCCGACGGCGCGCGGAGCGCGGCCGTGCCGGTGTGGTTCTGGTGGGACGCGGACAACCAAATCCTCTACACCAGCACCTCGCCCGACGCGCACAAGGTCAAACGCATCCGCAAAGGCAGCCCTGTGTTTGTCGCAGTGCAAGGCAAAGACGGTCCGTTCTTCGAAGGCACGGCGGAGATCGTCACCGATCCACAGCTCGTCGAGCGCATCGGCAACGGCTATTCCGACAAGTACTGGGTCGCATGGCTCGGGCTCTTCCGCCCGCGTGCCTCGCGCGTCAGCGCCGGGAAGACGGTGGTGATGAAGATAGTCCTCAAACCGTAGAGACGCCTCCGCGGGGCGCCTCGGGCATCACGGCGCGAGATCCAACAGCTCCTTGAAGCCCGACGGCGCGTGCGGGCCGATGACGAGTTGTTCGAGGATGCCGATGCCGCGGCGTTTACCTAGCGTCGCTTCGCACACCGCCTGAATGTGCAGGTAGAGCGGTACCGACGGATCGATGTCCTTCAGCGCCCACGACTCGCCGCCGACCTCGTGTTCGCCCAGCCACATCCCGTGGCCCCACTGCGGATGCTGATAGCCGAGGCCGATCATGTAGAAGTTGTAGAGCGGCGTGAGGTTGATCTGCAGCTCTTCACCCGAGCGCCGACGCAGCATGATCTCCGCGCGCTTCGCGTGGCGCGTTCCCGACTGCCACTCGATGCGGTAGCCCACGGACTGCATCGTCTCCACCTCGCCGCCGACCGGCGCCATCATTCCCGCCTGATGCCAGCGGGCGCCGTCGGCTTCGTCGTTGACATCGAAGTGGGTGCAGAGATCCTCGAAGTTCACCGGCGACCACAGCCAGAAGAATTGAAACGCCGCCGGCGCGGCGGTTTCGCGTTCGCCGACTGGGCGAACACCCCACGAGCGATCGCGCGAGCCCCAGAACTTATCCGGCGCGACACGAATGGTCTCGCCGGCGACGGTGAGGGTGCCTTCAACGCTCACGTGCTGAGTCAGCCGCGTGTAGTCCATGAACACGCGACCGTTGATGCGGCGGAAGAAGCGCGGCTCCTCCAACACCGGCGCGCGCGCGGTGAAGACCAGGTCGCCGCTGATCTCCCACGGATTCGGCTGCACGACCAGACGCACCCTGCGCAACGGCTCGACGACCTCGACGGCGATCGGTCCCACTGCCGTCTGCATCCGATCCGCCGGCGCCCGCCCCGATGCGCGGACGACGTACTGCCGGCCGCGATGCACGACATTGAACGCGGCATCGATCACCTGGCGATTGGGATACACTCCCATCGCTGCAGCGAAGTACACGCTGCCGTCACGCGCATAGCCGTTGAAGAAGAACCGATCGTAAAAGTTGCGGTCGCTGGTGCCGACATACGCAATCGGCTCCGGGGTTTGATGAATGAGATAGTCATCCGCGCGCGTCAGCATGGTGCGTCCTCCGACCGTCCGAGCACAAAGCGCAGAGCCGAGGCGGCGAGTCAATGATCGCCGTCACACGGCCGATCAAAGGAGTTTGCGCAGATCATCTCGCGTGAGGCCGGCCTGTCTGAGAATGGACCGCAGCGTGTCCGGATGAAGGTCTCTTCGGTGGAAGGGCACAGTGACCGGAGTCGAGCGCTGCGGGTGAATCAATCGGTAGTGGCTGCCGGTAACGTGGTCGATCACGAAGCCGGCGCGCAGCAGCGCGCGCACGAGGCGAGCGCCGGAGACTGGTGGAGTTTGCTCACACCGCCTTGCGCGTCACAGCCAATTGTTCAGTACGCCGAGCTGGTGCTGACGCGCGAGTCCGGCGCGAGCTCGGCGCGAGATAGCACTCGATCGCGTCGCGGACCATCGCGCGAGCTTCGTCGAGCGTGTCGCCTTCCGTAATGCATCCCGGCAACGCTGGCACGGTAACCGTGTAGCCGCCTCCGGGCTGTGGGTGGAAGTGTACGGCATAGGTCTGCACGGTTTCCCTGCGACTCTTTGCGATGCGACGGCTGGCCATGGGTGAGAGAGTACGGAACTAGATACCACTACGTCAAGCAAACCCACGAGGCTGCAGCGACGCGTGTACGCGATGCGTTTCCCTTCACGCACCCGTTCAGTTCGCTGAGGCCGTTGTTCAAGTGCTCACTCTGAAAACCGCATCCGATCCGAACGCTTTCTGCAGTCGAGCAGTCAACTCGTCGAGAACGTCGCGGCCGAACGGCGTGTGACGGAAGGTGAGCCATTCCATCACCACAACCTCCACCAAATCCGGCTTCCTATCCGTCGAGGCCGATACTTGGATAGAACGTGCGTGCCCGTCTTCGTTGCGATCCCACCCTCGAAAACATCTCACCAAAATAGAAGGATCCGGTTTGGCAGAGCATTCAAGGCCGTGGCGCTCAGCGACCTCGCTCACGATCTTCACAACCGTGCCTGTCTCCCGCGTCGACACACTAACGCGCTCGCTCGATTCTTCAAGTCCCGGGAGAGCAGAGACATGAATCGTCGTCCTCGCTACTGGATCGCAACCTGCCAGGAACGACGTCACGATGACGGCGCACATGCCAACGATTGCGGCCCGTGAGCACTGTCGGTCCATGACGGACTAACGAGAATTGGACGCCTGCTTGGATTCGACAAGCCGCCAGACTCCGGCTTCCAACTCGACTGTCACCGTGTCTAGGGTGATATCCTCCCCAGTTTGCGGGTCGACGCGAGTTCGAAGAACCTGCAGCGTCGTGCTTCCCAGCCAGCGAATGGGACCAGGACTCCAATCTGTTGGTTCGATCGACCAGACTTTTTCAAGGGCATCGGCACGGACCAGCCACAGCGAAAGACGGTTGGGGTTGTACCCTGCAGTGAGATCGGCAGAAGCTACGGCGAGATAGTTGGCGTCCGGCGATGGTATCGGAACGCCATCCACAAAGGCCCGCTTGCCGCTCGCGGCATTGATCAACAGGATCGAACTACCTTCATAATATTGGACCCAAAGTACGTGGTACCTCGGACGCGCTAGAGTGCCCAGGTACCGGAACAGCCCCCCTTCCTCTTCGGGCGCGTCTTCGTCTGCGACACAAGTCTGATCGCGAGAAGCGAGTCGGAAGCAGATCTCACCATTCCGACGATCGACCCAACTTCCGACCGAGTAGTTGTTGCGTCTCTACCACTTGAGCACAACGACCGTAGTCGTATTTCAGAATCGTGCGACACACGGCGGGTTGACGGACTGGATCCATCGGGGTTGGCAAGGTCGATAGGCCGTTTATGCAGGCTCCTAGACCAACAATCGCAAACAGGGGACATGTGCGAACAAGGAACGTCACTTCGAGTTCCGACGACCCGCGACCCGCGACTCTGATGGCCACGGTACGCCGCGTTCCGCCAAGACTTCGCGATACGCGATTGCGCCTTCCTTGTGCAAAGCGTTGCCGAAATCGCGTAGGCGTTCGACGATGACTTCGGTTGGGAGCGAGCGGAAGCGCTCTATTTGCTTTGCAACGGTCCCGAAGTGTCTGTCACGCTTACTCACCACCTCACGACATCCGATTGCTTGCTGGCCAGCTTGGCATTCCCATAGAATCAGACAACCCTTGCAAGTTCTCGAAGCCTAGCACGCAGAGCAATGACGTCGTCAAGCGTCCGTCGCGTTCTTTCAGTCCGCTGAGTGGATTCACGTCCCCGCACACAACCCCAGCGCACGCTCCACCGTCGGAATTCCTGGGCGACCGCCAAGGCGTTCGCACTTGAGCGCCGCGGCGGCGGCGGCGAAGCGGAGGGTGTGCTCGATTGGCCACTCTTGCAGTAGGCCGTGGATGCAGCCGGCGTGGAAGATGTCCCCCGCGCCGGTGGTGTCGACCACCGGCACGCGGAACGACGGGACGTAGTGCAGGTGTCCGCGCACCAATGCCAGCGCGCCGCCGGCGCCGAGGGTGACGCCGACGAACCATGGCCCCATGGTTGCGGCCTTGCGCAGCGCCGCGCGCAGCTCGCCGATGCCGGTGAGTTTTGGAAGCACGTCGGCCGATGCGATCAAGACGTCCGTGAGGCGAAGCAGCTCTTCAACTCCCGGTCCCGGTCCGTCGATGTCGAGCACGGTGATGACGCCGGCAGCCCTCGCCCACCGCGCCGCTTGAATCGTCGCGGGCAGATCGTAGGCGTCCATCAGTAACACTCGACCACTGGTGAGCGATGCGCGTTCGATTTCATCCGGACGCAGCGCCAGGGCGTCCGGTCGCTGCCACACCACCGCGCGCTCGCCGGTAATCTGATCGATCAGAATCATCGAGACGTGATGTCCGACCCCGGCGCGAGTGCGGCAGGCGCTGAGGTTGATGCCCTCGTGTTCGAGCGATGCGCGCGACGTGGCGCCGTCGGCATCGTCACCGAAGCAGCCGACGTACGCGGTTTCCGCGCCCCAGCGTTGCAACGCGACCAGCGCGGTCGGCACCTGCCCGCCGGGCTGACGTTCGTACGCGACCATGCGCTGCTTGGCATCGAGTCGCGGATGCCGAGCGACCACGCACAGGTGATCGATGGTGTTGAGACCGAAGCCGACGACGGCGAAGGGGTGCGCGTTGATAGGGGTGGTCACGTCTCAGTCCTTCTCCTCGTCGACTATTCCCACGACCGGCACCGTGAGCGTTGCGTGCCTACTGCTGCTGGTGATGAGCGTGACCGATTCGTTGAAGCGCCCGATCGGCGCATCGGGCGCGATCGTCACCGCAAGGATCTTGCCGGTCGGTGTATCGAGCAAACTAGCTCGCAGCGTGCGGCCTTGGTCCGCCTGAAGCCGCAGAATGAGCGGTCGGCCGGTGATGATCCGCGCTTCATTCTCTGCGCGCGCGCCCCGCCGCACGTGGCCGAGGTACAACGCCGGTGGATCGGCGGCCACATCGACGGCGATGTCGCCGCGCAGCGCCAGCGTTGTCACCGGCTGCGCCGGGTCGTTGCTGTAGACCGTGATGGTGCGGCTCGTCGTCCCGAACAGACGAGCGGTGTCGCAGCGCGCCTGAATCGCGCCGCTACCACCGGCTGGAACCACACGAGGCACTGCCTCAGCGGTGCAATCGCTCGCGGTCATGAGGTTGTTGATGATGAGATCCGCGCCGCCGCTGTTGTGGAAACTGAACGCGTGCGTTGCCGGCGTGCCCTGCTCAACCGTCGCGAAGTCGTGAACGGTGGCATCGAACGAGAGGTGCGGCGCACGCGGCGTGGCCTCAGGTTCGCACTGGAGGGACAGTAGCGCGAGGCCGATGAGTAAGGGCACCCCACGTGGTGTCCCTGCGAGATGACGTCGTGCGCGAGTCAGGTGGAGGCCCCGTTATGGCAATACAGCGATGATGCGCGTCGGGCCGCCACTGCCACCGGCGATCTTCATCGGCAGGGCGACGATGGTGGCGCCGCTCGCCGGCAAGCGGTCGACGTTCGCCACGTTTTCGAAAGCCGGCTTGTTGGCGCCGTTGATGGTGCGGTGGACGATGAAGTCCTGCGACGGGCCGTGATCGATGCTGGCGGTGTCGACGGCGATGGCATCGATGTCGCGCTCGTGGACCAAGAAGTCCGCCGACTCTTTCGAAAAGCCGGGGAAGTGCAAGTTAGCCACGTCACCGCGCGCATCCGTTCCGAGGTAGCGCAGCTTGTCGCCCCAGCGCGCGCCCCAGCCGCTGAACATGATGACGATCGCGCCCGGCGGGATGCGTCCGTACTTCGCCTCCCACGCCTGAAGATCGGCGACGGTGAGGCGATAGTCGCGATCGGTGGCGGCTTGCTCGCGTACGTCGACCACCACCGCGGGACCGATGCCAGCCGTGACCGGCACCTGCTCAGCCGTCGCCTTGCCTTCGCCGAAGTGAATCGGCGCATCCATGTGCGTGCCGCCATGCTCGGCCATGCAGATGTTGTTCGCAGCGTAGAAGTAGCCAGCCGGCGTTTGGCCGTGCGCGACAGCCGTTAGCGTGAACGACTCGGCGGTCGGCCAGTAAATCGTATCCGGACCGAACGCATAACTGAGATCGATGACCTTCGATTCGTCGATCGGCGCGGCAAAGATCGGCATCGGAACGAGCAACAGAATCAACCACAGAGGCACTGAGAACGCAGAGACGGAGCGGAGTACCTTGCTCGGTAATACCTTGGCGCAAGCCTTCATCGGGCTTTGCGCACGCAGGAGCCCCTCGATACGCGGCCTTTCGATACGAAGCCTTCGGCTTCTACTCAGGACCGCTACTCGGGGAAGCGGTTTTGTTTTCGTACGTTTCAATACCTGGTCGCCCGAGTAGTGAGCTAAGCGACCTCCCCACTCGTCATACCGGCGAAAGCCGGAATCCAGGATCGAGCCCCACGCCCCCGCCTGGATACCGGCCTTCGCCGGTATGACGGACCCACCGCCGGGACTTCTTCTGCAAAGCTCGTTCATCGGGAGATTCCTCTCTCTGAGTTCCCTCTCGGTGCTCTCGGTGGTTATTTCAGATCAGGGGAAATCTCAAATGGCCGGTTTGCCAGTGGCCGGTGCGTGGATATACTCGCCGCGTGCGTCCCCGCGATCTCGACGCGCTCGAATTCGATCGAGTGCGAACTCAACTCGCAACCTTCGCGTGCTCGACCGCAGGCCAAGAAGCCTGTGGCGCCATCGCGCCGTCGAGCACGCTTGAGACGGCCTGTGCCGAACTCGATTGCACGTGGCAGTACACGTGCTGGCTCGATCGCCACGCGACCAGTCCGATCGCCGAATTTCCCGATGTGCGCCCGTCCCTGAAAAGTGCCGCACACCCCGGCTTCGTGCTCGATGCGGCGAGCTTGCTCGCCGTACGCAACGTGCTGCAGGTAGCGCAGCGCGCGCGCGGGATCCTTGGCAGACAGATCGAAGCGCTGCCGAGTCTTGCCGAGATTCCGGCGCAGTTACCGCCGCTCCCCGGCTTGCTCGGCGCGCTCGAACGCGCGCTCGACGACCACGGCGGGATCACCGACAACGCCAGCGACGAGCTGGCAGAAGTCCGCCGCACCTTGCGCCGCTTGCGTGACCAGCTCACGCGTCGGCTCGAAGACCTCGTCCAGCGGCCGACTCTGGGCGACGTGATCGCCGAACAGTACGTCACGCTGCGCAACAACCGCTTCGTCATCCCGGTCAAGGCGTCACACGCGTCGCGCATGTCTGGTGTGGTCCAAGACCGATCGGTGTCGGGCGAGACGGTGTTCATCGAGCCCCTGTTTGCGGTCGACCTCAACAACCAATTGATGATGGCCGCGCGCGAAGAGGAGACCATCATCCGCCGCATCCTCGCCGACCTCGGTGAGCTAGTTCGCCAGGAGCTCGCCGCGCTGGTCAGTACGTTCGCCGCACTGGTGGCGCTCGACGTGCTGACGGCGAAGGCGCGCTTCGCGCAACGCTACCGCTGCACGCAGCCGCAACTCGGTGCTGACGAAGTGCGGGTGCGAGCGGCCCGTCATCCGGTCCTGCTGTTCACTGGCCGACCGGTCACGCCGGTGGATCTGCTGATCCCAGCGAATCAACGCACTCTGGTCATCACCGGCCCTAACACCGGCGGCAAGACCGTGGCCTTGAAAACCGTCGGCCTACTGGCGCTGATGGCGCAGAGCGGTCTGCTCATTCCTGCCGCCGAGGAGAGTTACTTGCCGTGCTTCAGCGGCGTGTACGCCGATGTCGGTGATGCGCAGAGCATCGAGCGCAACCTGTCGACCTTCTCCGCGCACATCGCCAACCTGACCGACATCCTCGCGCATGATCTCAGTGGCGCCTTGATACTGCTCGACGAGCCGGGCGCCGGGACTGATCCAGACGAAGGCGCGGCGCTGGCCATCGGCTTGGTGAAAACCCTCGAAGCCGCCAACGCGCGCACTGTGCTCACCACTCACGGCACGCCGGTGAAGGTGTTCGCGCTCAGTCGCGATGCCTGCGTGACGGCCGCGGTCGACTTCGATGTCGCGACGCTCACGCCGCGCTATCAGCTCAGCTATCACTCGCTAGGCGAAAGCCTGGCGCTGCCGATCGCGCAACGGCTCGGTCTGCCCGACGCCGTATTGGTGGCCGCGCGGGGCGCGCAGTCGGAGCAATCCAAAGCCTTCGGTGCCGCAGTGACGCGCTTGGAAGAGACCCGCCGCTCCTTCGAGGCGCGGCACACCGAAGCCGCCGCGCGCGCAGATGCGTTGGCCGAGCAACAGCGCGAGAGCGAACGTTTGCTCGGCGAACTGCGCGCGCAGCGCCAGCAACGCTGGCGCGACGAATTGGCAGGGGCACGCACCTTCGTGCGCTCGGTGAAAGAGCAGGGCCGCGAGTTGCTCGCGGCATTGGAACAGGGCGCGGCAGACAAACGCCGTCTCGCCGCGTTCGTTGCCGCGCAGGAAACAGCGATCGCCGAACAAGCCGTGCACAGCCAAGTGGTCGCCGACGAACCGCTTGCGACCAGTGGACCTCCGCGCATCGGCGACACGGTTGAAGTCGGGACGCAAGGAATCACCGGCGAGTTGTTGTCCGTCAAAGGCGAACGTGCCTGGATTCAGCGTGGCAGTATGCGCTTCGAAGTACCGGCGGCGCAGTTGCGGCGCGTCGCCGCCGGTGCGCGCATCCAGCCGCCCAGCGTGTCGCTCCCAGCCGCACGCGACGGTGCGCCGACGGAGCTGACGTTGATCGGTTTACGCGCGCGCGAGGCGATTGAACGCTTGGAGACGTTTCTCGATCACGCCACCAGCGCCCATCATGCCGCCGTGCGCGTCATCCACGGCATCGGCAGCGGTGCGCTGCGCCGCGCGGTGCATGAGTACCTCGCGGCGTCGCCCTACTGCGATAGCTTCCGCAACGGCGAGCCGCCGGAAGGTGGCGCGGGGGTGACGGTGGTGACGTTGGCGACATAGGAGTTTTGCTCCTCACTGGCAGCGCGCGGCGATTCCCGCTACGGTGCCCGCTCTGGAGAACGAATGGCGACACCAACCCCGCAACAGATTCTCGACGAACTGAAGAAGGTGAAATATCCGGGCTACACGCGCGACATCGTGTCGTTCGGATTGATCAAGGACGTCGAGGTGGCGAGTGCGGGTGTTACCGTCACGTTGACACCGACGACAGAGAACCCCGACGTGCTCGGGCAGATTCGTGACGCGGTCGTGCAGGCCGTGACAGCGATGGGATTCGACATGGTCGAAGTCGCGGTTACGGCGCCGGAGCAGCCGGTTCGCCGCGCGGCGCCGGGGCGCGCCGGCATTCCCGGCATCAAACGCATCGTCGCGGTGGCCAGCGGCAAGGGCGGGGTGGGCAAGTCGACCGTCGCCGTCAACCTCGCGCTGGCGTTGCACGCACTCGGGCAACGGGTCGGATTGTTGGATGCCGACGTCTACGGACCGAGCGTGCCGTTGATGCTCGGGCTCACCGACCGCCCGACGTCCACCGACGACAAGCGCATCATCCCGATCGAAAAGTTCGGCATCAAGGTGATCTCGATGGGGCTGTTCATCGAGGAACGCACGCCGGTGATCTGGCGCGGCCCGATGATCAACAAACTGCTGACGCAGTTCCTGCGCGAGGTCGAGTGGGGCGAGCTGGATGTCCTCGTGCTCGATCTACCGCCGGGAACAGGCGACGCGCAGTTGACCATCGTGCAACAGGCGCCGCTCTCGGGCGGTGTCATCGTCACCACACCGCAAGATGTCGCGTTGCTCGACGTCAAGCGCGGCATCACCATGTTTCAGCAAGTCAACGCGCCCGTGCTTGGTGTGATCGAGAACATGAGCTTTCACATCTGCCCCGGTTGCGGTGATCGCGCCGACTTGTTCGGCCACGGTGGCGGCGCGAAGATGGCCGAGCAGTTCAGCATTCCGCTGCTCGGCGAGATTCCGCTGGTGCGCGAGATCCGCGAGCACTGCGACACCGGCGAGCCCATCGTCGTCGCCGAACCGGAGCATCCGCAGAGCCTCGCCTTCCGAGCGATCGCTACGCGCGTGTTGGCGCGGCTCGACGATGAGAAGACCGTCGCGCCGCTACCGACGATTCATTGACGAGCGTGAATCGTGATTCGTGAATCGTGAGTCCGGATCACGTCTCACGATTCACATCTCACGATTCCGGCACGCGCACGATCATGCGCGCTGGCTCGCCGAGGTTGCCGGCTTTGTCGCGGAGGCGCACCAAGAACAGTGTGTCCCCCGCTGGTAGCGCGAGGAAGCGCGAGATCCGCAGACAGAACTGCTCCGTCGAGTTAAGCCCGACGCAGCCGAGATCACCCGAATCGCTCAACATGACACAGCCCGTCGAGCTCGGTCCGGGACTAGTCGTGCCGCACGACCGAGAAATCGATAGCCCGCTGCCGTTGTCGAAACGGCAGCCCAGGTCATTGATCGCGTCGGTGATCTCCTGATCGGCATCGAAGCGCGGGGGATCGACCGCGGGTACGCCGCCGACCAAAGGAAGAATATCGTCGCAGACTTCCAGGCTGCCATTGCCGAGCGGTCGGCTGGCGACGATCTGCAGATCCGGTCGAGCGCTGGGATCGTCGCTGAACGAGGATCCCCCCGGCGGTTTCCGTGACCGACCGATCGCGCCCTCGACGACAATCTGGAATCCCAATCCTGATGGTTCGTAGACTGGAATGCCGTCTTCCACTGCCACTGGATCGAGGGGCCGATCGCTGGCCGACGTGAGGCCGAAGAACGACACGATAGGGCCGGGTGCGATGGTCGGCGTTGGCGATGGCGTGATCGATGGCGTCGCCGTCGGTGTGAAGGTCACCGTGGGTGTGGACGTCACGGTCGGTGTGGAAGTGCGCGTCACCGTCCGCGACGGCGTGCGCGTCGCGGTGACGGTGGGTGTGCGCGTGCGAGTTGTGGTGAAGGTTTGCGTCGCGGTTGGGCCAGTGGCTGTCGCGGTGGGCGACAGCGCTGTGATCGCGGTTGATGTGGGCTGATCGGTTGCGGTCCGCGTTGCGCTGCTGGTGCGAGTGATCGTCCGCGTCGTCGTGGCGGTGGCGATCGGTGACGGCGTGCGCGTGAATGAGGGCGTGCGAGTGGGTCGTGGCACTGTGGCGGTCGGGGTTGGAACCGAAGTGAACGTGGCCGGCATCGGGCCGCCGACGCGGACGATCAGGCGCGCCGGCGTACCCAGATTGCCATCGCTGTCGCGCAGCTGCACGCTGAGCAGCGTGTCGCCATCGCCAAAGCGGAACGTGCTATCGACCGACAGACAATACTGCCCGCGGCTCTTCGAATCGAGAAAGGCAGTTTGTCCGAAGGCGTCTTGCGTACACGCGCCGCGTGAGCTGCTTGCGACATCGAATTGGCAAGCCAGATCGTTGAGCGCGTCGGAGATCGGCTGCGTGATACTGAAGTCGGGCGGATCAATCGCCGGCACGCCGCCGCCGTCGCAGACCGCGGGGCTACCGTTGCCGAGTGGCTGATTGGCTTGGATCTGCAGATCGGGCCGCCGCGCCGGATTGTCCGGATTGGAGTCGAACAGACGAAACGCCAGGCTCTTGCCTGACGGCCCTGGCGCGGCTTCGACGAAGATCTTGAAGCCGCTGCCGGCGGCTCTGAAATACACCGGCAGCCCGGGCTCGAGGTCGCCGAGCGTCGCGGCGAGCTTGCCGTCGGCGGTGGCGATGCCGAACAACGTGATGCGCGGACCGGGAGCCGGCACGGGGGTCGGCGCTGGGCGCAGCAGATTCTGCAGGGCGATCAAATCGGCCGCGTTGATCAGCCCATCGTCGTTCGCGTCCGCACCAGCGCACGCGTCATCGACCTCCGTGAAGATGCGCAAGACTGTTTCGGGCAAATCGGCGTCGGTGAGCGCGCCGTCGCAGTTGGCGTCGCCCAGCATGGTCGCGGTCGCGGCGAACGGCAACAACCACAATCCAATTCCGAGAAGCACGCCGATCCACCGCCGCATCATGAGGTTCATAAGCAACGGCCGGGACCCTACCGGATGCCAGCGGCGCGCTCAATCGCACAGACTCATGGCTTTTGGCTTGGCGGTGTCGGGGAAGATGAGGACACCGCAGGATGCGGACACCGGCAGAGCCTTCCGGCGAGCCGTTCGGTCTGCGCAGTGCGGCTCGGCAGAAGCCTCGCCCTCCCAATTGTGCACCAGCCGATCGGTAGACCCAGATGGTGAGATCCGACACTACTCGTGTTGCAGGTAATGCGCGCGCACCCACTCCATCGCGGCGGCGTGTGTCGTCAGTCGGCCTTCGAGTTGCGCTTCTTCGACGGCATCGAGAATCTCGCGGAAGCGTGGGCCGGCGTCGAGCCCGAGGGCGAGCAGATCGCGGCCACGGATCAGCGACGGCGGCTTGATCTGCGCTGCGCCGAATTCGGCCTGCTTGGCGCGACAGAACTCGTAGTGGCGCAGGTCCTTGTTGGACGCGAGCGCATCGAGGCGGGCAAGCGCGAGCAGCTCGTTGATGCCGTCGTGGGCGAGGAAGCGCTTCAACGTGCTCACGCGCATGTCGGCGGCGTGAATCAGGCGCAGATGGTTGCTCACCAACCAGGCGACGCGCTCCCACACCTCGCGGCTGCGGCGCAGACGCTGACAGACAGCGACGGCGATGTCCGCACCTTGCTCGCAGTGGCCGTAGAACGTGATGCGATCGTCACGCCGCTGCGCGCACGCCGGCTTGGCGATGTCGTGCAGCAACGCGCCGAGCGCGAGCGTCTCGCTGGGCTGCTCGAGTTCAGCGAGCAGCAGCAGCGTGTGGGTGAAGACATCGCCTTCGGGATGATAGTCGGGCGATTGCTCGACCCCTTTGAGCGCGGCGACCTCGGGCAGCACCATCGGCAGCAGACCGGTGGCATCGAGCAGCTCAAAGCCGCGCCGGGCATTGCCCTCGCACAGGATGCGGACGATCTCGTCGCCGATGCGCTCCAACGCGATATCGCCCAAGTGCGGCGCGGCGTTGCGGATCGCATCGAACGTGGTCGGCTCGATGACGAAGCCGAAGCGGGCCGCGAAGCGGACGGCGCGCAGCATCCGCAGGCGGTCTTCGTAGATGCGCGCCGACGGATCGCCGATGGCGCGGATGATGCCGGCGCGCAGGTCGTCGCGCCCGCCGACGTAGTCGATCACCTCGTCGGTCACCGGATCGAGGAACATGCCGTTGATGGTGAAGTCGCGCCGCGCGGCGTCTTCCGTCGCCGAACTGAAACGGACACTCGCCGGGCGCCGGCCGTCGACGTAGGCGGCATCGGCGCGGAAGGTCGCGACCTCGAACGGCTGGCCTTCGAGCACCACCAGCACGACACCGAACTGGACGCCGACCGGCACCGTCCGCTCGAACAAGCCTTGCACAGTCTCGGCCGGCGCGTCGGTGGCGACGTCGAAGTCGTTCGGTTCGTGCCCGAGCAAACGATCGCGCACGCAGCCGCCGGCGAGGTACGCCGTGAAGCCCGCCTCACGCAGCCGCGTCGCAATCGAGCGGGCGAGAATTTCCTTGTGGCTCATGAGCACGCTCACGATTCACGACTCACGATTCACGCCTTACGCCTACGTCGGATTGCCGCCGTCGGCGAGCAACGGCTTCTCGAACAACTGCGGCGGAAACTGATTGTTGAAGTGAACGTCCTCAACGAGCTGCTCCACCACCATGTTGCCGACGATCGCGCCCTCGGCGTCGGCCGGGAAGAATTGCCGCCGCCGTTCCTTCCGAATGCCGCCGCAGTCTTGATAGTCGAGCCACTTGCCGACCCACAAGCTGTGCGTCAGAAACGATGCCGTGATGTGCCCGAGCACGTGATCGATCAAGCCGGACTGCGGATCGAGCGAGATCACGAACCAATCGCCCGGCGCTTCGGGGGCGCCGTCATCGAGCGTGACCTTGAGCCGTTGCCAGCGCGTGTCGCCGTCGCGCTGCTCGCCGAGGTCGGTGATTGTCACCGGCAACTCGGCGAGACTGAACGGAAGCGAGAACCAGAAAATGTTGCCGACCATGTTGAAGCGCGACAGCGCCAGACGCGCCGGTTCGCGAATCGGCGCGCCGTCGCGCAGCATCCACGCATCCTTGCCGTCGAAGCCAAGCGTGACCGGCTGCGGCAGGCCGAGCGATTCGTAGCGCACGCGCGGGCCTTGGTGCAGCGGAGACTTGTGGATGCCGATGCTCTCTGACGAAATATTTCCCACCGGATCGTAGAGCGTAAACGTGGTCACGAAGGCGACATCGCGCACGGCGAGCCAACGATCCCAGCCGCCGGCGGCGTCGATGGCGCGTTGCAGCAGCACGCCGGCGCTACCCGCCGGCAGACGCAGCGGTGGCGCGTCGTTGGTCCGTTCACAGGCAACGCAACTGAGCAGCAGGACCGCCACTACCGACGTAGGTCGCATACCGTTTGTCCGCGAGTCGCGTGTTCGATTATGGGCACGCTCCGGTTTTGTCAACGCGGCACGCCCGGGCGGCTTTGCACAAACGGAAGCGTCAACCTCATTCCTCTCGTCATTCCGGCGAAAACCGGAATCCATCCGATCCCCACACCCCAACCTGGATACCGGCTTTCGCCGGTATGACGGACACGCCGATGTGATCTCGTGTGCAAAGCCCCCGCGGGCAATCCCGGCAGATCACGCTACGGCCGTCGCAGTTTACGGCTGTCGCCAACGCGCAGGGTGAAGCCGGTGCGGTCAAAGTAGTCGAGCAGGGCGATCGAGAACTTGCGGCTGGCGTTGATGAGATCGCGAAAGGTGGCCGCGGTGATCTCGCCGTGCGCGATCACGTAGTCACGCAGTAGACCGCGGGCGCGTTCGAGCGCTGCCGCCGCGTAGTACAAGTCGGGCGCAATGCGCTGCACACGGCCTTCGCGTTCGAGTTGCTGCAACAAATCGTTCAAGCGTGCGCGCGGCACGGCCAGCGCGGTCTCGATCTGCTTGAGATCCGGCGGGGTCAGGCCGCCGTCGCGCAACAATGTCTCGGCGCGACTTGCGAGCGCTTGATCGGCGCCGCCCAGCGCGACGCGGTGCGCGGGTAAGCGAAGGACACTCTCGTCGCGCACCAGCAACTTGTCGGCAATGATCCGGTCGAGCGCGGCGCGAAAAATCTTCGGCGAGAGATCCGGCGCCACGCGCGTGCGGACCGACTCCATCTCGATGCCGGGTGCGAGCGGCGTCGCACGATGGCACTCGATCACGGCGTCGATGGTCGCTTGCCGCACGCGCTGCCACTTGGCGCTATTGGTGACTGCCTCCGGCGCTTCAACCTCGGGCAGGACCACCAGCCCTGAATCGGAACGCAGGACGGCGCGTAGGCGCTCGGGCGACAGGTGCGCGGCTTGCAGCAGCAGATCCGGCGCCATCGCCACGCCGGTATCCAATGCGATCACCGCCTCGACGACCGCATCGTCGCTGGTTGCGTGATGCAGTGCCGTGACGGCTGCCAACACGGTCGGATCATTGCGACGGTGGCGCGGGGCAAAGGCGTGGACCACCACGCCGCCTCCAATCGTCCGCTGCGACGCCTCGTCGCGCAGCACGAAGCGGTCGCCGCGCAGTGCCGCCACCGGCTCGCGCAACACCAGTTGCGCATACGATGACGTGCCTGCGGCCAACTCGCTGCGCGCATCGAGCAGCACGAGCTTGCCGATCACGTCGGCGGTGCCGACGAACAGGCGAATTGCACCATGCGTTGCGACCGCTCGGCGCGCGCCCGGACGCAGCTCGACCCACGCATCGAGGCGATCGCTGGCGCGATCGAGCGCCGGGCTGCAGGCGACATGGCCGCGCACAACTTCGGTGCGTTCGACGCCGCTGAGGTTGAGCGCCACGCGCTGGCCCGCATGACCCTCGCGCACGAGGTCGTTGTGCACGTGAACCGAACGCACGCGCGCGGTCTCACCCCCCGGCAGAATGCGGATGGTGTCACCTTCGCGCACGGTCCCAGAAGTCGCGGTGCCGGTAACAACCACGCCGTGGCCGTGCAGCACAAAGGCACGATCGATCGGCAGGCGAAAGAATCCCGGGCGCTCGGCGCGGGCGTAGGTGCCGAGCCGCTCCGCGATTGCCGCGCGCAGCGCCGCAACGCCTTCGCCCGTCACCGACGAAACCGGAAGCATCGGCGCGTCTTCCAGCGCCGTGCCGGCGAGCAGGACTTCGATTTCCTCCTTCACCGCGGCGAGACGCGCGGCGTCGACCAGATCGATCTTGGTAATCGCGACGACGCCGCTGCGCGTGCCGAGCAAGTGGAGGATATCGACGTGCTCCTCGGTTTGCGGCATCACGCCGTCATCGGCCGCGACTACCAACAACGCGAGATCGATCCCGTGCGCGCCGGCGAGCATGTTGCGGATGAAGCGCTCGTGCCCCGGCACGTCGACGATGCCGACGCGCACGCCGCCGTCGAGGTCGAGGTGCGCAAAGCCGAGGTCGATCGAGATGCCGCGCTCCTTCTCTTCCTTGAGGCGATCGGTGTCCAGGCCGGTGAGTGCCTTGATGAGCGCGGTCTTGCCGTGATCGATGTGGCCAGCGGTGCCGACAATCGCGTGGAGGCTCATGCGTTGGGCACGAGATCGCTGGCGTGTTCGATCGTACGCACGTCGAGCAGGAAGCTACCGTCGTGGACACGTCCGATGATGGGCGGATCGGCGCGGCGGAAGCGCGCGGCGATGTGATGCGCGGCGATGGTCGGATGGGTGACCGCGACCACCATGGTCGCAATGGTCTGCGTCGGCACCGCGCCGCTACCGATCTCCGACCGCGCATCCCGCAGCGCAACTCGATAGTCGGGGCCGAGCACGGCTTGCAGCAACTGACACGCCTGCGCGGCGACTCGCTCGATTTCGGCGAGCGGACGAGTGAGCGTGCGGAGTGTGGGCACGGTGGCGCTGAGGTTCGGATCGTAGCGGTACAGCCGCAACGTCGCCGACAAGGCCGCGAGCGTCAGCTTGTCGCAGCGCAGGGCGCGCTTGAGCGGGTTGCGCCGCATGCGATCAATCAGATCGCGTGCACCGACGATGAGGCCGCATTGCGGCCCGCCGAGCAGCTTGTCGCCGCTGAAGGTGACGAGATCGGCGCCGAGACGCAGGCGATCGGGGACCACCGGTTCGGCCGGCAGATCCCACTGCGACAGGTCGACGAGCGCGCCGCTGCCCAAATCTTCCATCACCGGCAAATCGTGCTCGCGGCCGATCGCGACCAACTCCGGCAGCGAGACCTCGGCGGTGAAGCCGACAATCCGATAGTTGCTGGTGTGGACCTTGAGCAGCAACGCCGATTGCGGGCCGATGGCTTCGCGGTAGTCACGGGCGTGGGTGCGATTGGTGGTGCCGACTTCGCGCAGAATCACGTTGCTCTTCGCCATCACCGCGGGGATGCGAAACGAGCCGCCGATCTCGATCAGCTCACCCCGCGACACCAACACCTCGCGATGTTCGGCGAGGGTATTGAGCGCGAGCAACACCGCCGCGGCGTTGTTGTTCACCACCGTCGCCGCCTCGGCGCCGGTCAGCGCGCAGAGATCGTCTTCAACCAGATCGTCGCGGTCGCCGCGCTCACCGGCTTCGATGTCGTACTCCAGATTCACCGGATGTTGTGCGGCCTGGGTTACTGCCGTGATCGCCGACTCCGCGAGCAGCGCCCGGCCGAGATTGGTGTGAACGACGACACCGGTGGCGTTGATCACGCGACGGAGCGCCGGTTGCGCGGCTTGACGCAGCAGCGTTGCAGTTTGGGTGACGACAGCATCGATGTCGGGTGCCGCGCCGCCGTTGCTGCGCAAAGCCTGTCGCGTTTCGTCGAGCAGCGCGCGGATGGCATCGGCAACCGCCTCGCGCCGGTAGCGCGTCAGCAAGGTCGCGGCACCGGCGCTCGACAACACGGCATCCACCGACGGCAATGCCCGCAGGTTTGAATCGTGTGGCATGCCGGCATGGTGCTCCGTTTCGGTGACGGACTCAATCGCCGCGCGCGGCCCGACAAGCTAGGCGATCAGCTTGAGTCGTGACGCGATCTGCGGTAACCGTCACGCCCTTTCACAACCGGACTTGCAGATCGAGATGGCGTACTTCGCGTCGCTTCGCGTCTACCCGAGCTTCGCTCGCTGCGCATTCCAACGGCGCGCCGCGTATCGGTTGGCCAATTGGACGGGGATCACCGTCAACTTCTTTTTTTTCCTGATTCACGCGCAGGTGTTCTTCGCGTTCTTTCGCGGACGGGCGCAGGTAGCGGGTTGGCGTGCGGAAGAGGCCGTGCGCTACTTCGCGACTTCCGAGGCGCTGGTGATGGTGCTCGGCGTGCTCACCGCGCAGTCGGGGATTCAACTCGCCGAACGAATCCGTACGGGGGATGTCGTCGTCGATCTCGCGCGCCCGGTGCCGCTGTGGGCGCGTCATGTGGCGGAGAGCTTCGGCTCGGCGCTCTACTACGCGCTGACGCGCACGGTGGTGCTCTACATTGGAGCGATGCTGATCTACCGGCTGCCGCTGCCGCATCGCGCGGCGATGCTGTGGGCGCCGCTGGCGATCGTCTTGGGCGTCGGCATCGTCGCCGCGCTGATGTATCTCGCGGGCGCGACCGCGTACTGGATGGAGTACGCACACGGTCCCGTCATGGTGGTGGTGTTGGCGCTTTCTTTTCTCGGCGGCGTGATGCTGCCGCTGGATTTCTATCCGCTCGCGATGCGTTGGGTGGCCGATCTGCTGCCGTTTCGCGGCGCCGTCTACACTCCGATCGCGATCGCCAACGGTACACTTGCCGGCGCGGCACTCGCGTTCGGCCTGGCGCACCAAGTGGTCTGGCTCGGCGTGTTGCTGTGGCTGTCGCACGTCGTCGAGCAGCGCGGCACGCGACGGCTCGCCGCGCTGGGCGGGTGAGCGCGCATGTCAGCACTTCACCTCTACCTCCGTCTGATCGGCGCCAGCGTGCGCGCACAGATGCAATACCGCGCTTCGTTCTTCATTCGCAGCAGCGTCGACTTCCTGGTGGTCGTCGCGGACTTTCTGCCGATCTACTTTCTCGTCCGCAAGTTCGGCGCGCTAGAAGGCTGGAGCTTGGCGGAACTCGCGTTGCTCTACGGCATGGTCGAAGTGTCGTGGGCAACGATCGAGGGCGGCCTGCGTGGCTTCGAACACTTCGGGACCTACTTGATTCAAGGTGAACTCGATCGCTGGCTGTTGCGGCCGCGCAGCGTGATCGTGCAGATCGCCGCGCACTGGTTCGAGATCCGCAAGCTCGGCCGTATCGCCCAAGGGGCGTTGGTGCTGACGATCGCGGCGATCACGCTGCACCTCGATGCGCGCAGTTGGGCGTGGGTGCTGACTGGCGTATGCGGCGGCATGTTGTTCTTCGCCGGCGTGGTGATGCTGGGTGCGGCGGCGCAGTTCTGGACCCTCGGCGAGACCTCGGAGCTGCAGAACATGCTCACCTACGGCGGCAGCGCCGCGCTCAGTTATCCGGTGTCGATTTACGCGCAATGGTTTCGGCGCGTGCTGACCTACGGTATTCCGCTCGCCTTCGTGAACTACTTCCCGGCGCTCGCGGCACTGCATCGGACCGAAGTCGAGGGCTGGCCGGCGATCATGCCGTGGTTGTCGCCGCCCGTGTGCGCCGCTGTCGTGCTGATCGCCCACGCCGCGTTCATGCGCGGATTGCGGCGCTACGAATCGACGGGAAATTGAGCGGACGCTGAGATCGACGCGATGATCGAAGTCGCCAACCTGCGCAAGGAGTACCGCGTCGCGCGCCACCATCGCGGCGCGTTCGGCGCACTGCGCAATCTCGTCGAGACCGGACACGACGTGGTGCGTGCGGTCGACGGCATTTCGTTCACCATCGCGGCGAGCGAGTTCGTTGGCTTCATCGGACCGAACGGCGCGGGCAAGTCGACGACGGTGAAGATGCTCACCGGCGTGCTCGAACCGACCGCGGGCACGGTGCGCGTCGCCGGCCGCGAACCGCGCCGCGAGCGGGTGGCGCACGTCGCGCACCTCGGCGTCGTCTTCGGCCAGCGCACGCAGCTGTGGTGGGATCTGCCGGTGATCGAGTCGTTCGACTTGCTGCGACACATCTACCGCGTTGCCGAACCTGCCTACCGCGCGCAGCGCGATCGCTTGGTCGCGATGTTGGAGATCGGTCCCCTGCTCGACACGCCGGTGCGCAAACTGTCGCTCGGTCAACGCATGCGCTGCGAGTTGGCCGCAGCACTCGTCCATGCGCCTGACATTCTGTTTCTGGACGAGCCGACGATCGGCTTGGACGTGGTCGCGAAGGAGACCATCCGCACGTTCTTGGCGGTCGAAAATCGCGAGCGCGGCACCACGATCCTGCTGACCACGCACGATCTGGTCGACATCGAGCGGCTGTGTCCACGGATGATCCTCATCGATCACGGCCGTGTCGTCTACGACGGCTCGGTCGAGCAGATTCGCCGCAGTCTGGGGAACGAACGGCGTCTGCGTGTCGACTTCGACGGCGCGGCTCCGGCGACCGTTCCCGCCAACGTCGAAGTCGAGGAGCGCGGCCCCGAGCGCTTGGTGCTGCGCTTCCGTCGCGATCAGGTGCCGGCGCCGCAGTTGATCGCATGGCTCGCCGAGCGCGCGCCAATCACCGACCTGTCGCTGGAGGAGACCCCGATCGAACGCATCGTCGCCGGCATCTATCGGAATGGTCTGCGCGACGGGTTGCCACCGAATTCGTGAGAACTGAGATTTCGCTGACCTTTGCTTGCGTGGAAACTCGGTCTCACGCTAGCTAGTGAACGTGAGATCGAGCAGCCACGTGACGAGCATAGTTGCGGTCGACGATTCGTTTGTCGGTCGTACAGAGGAATTGGCGACCCTACACAAAGCGGCCGACGACGCCTGCGCGGGACACGGCCGATTGATCCTGCTCTCTGGCGAGCCGGGTATTGGGAAGACTCGCACGGCGGAGGAGTTGGCTGCATACGCGCGCCACTTAGGTGCGCGATCGCTATGGGGTCGGTGTTACGAAGGCGAAGGTGCGCCAGCGTTCTGGCCGTGGGTGCAGATCGTTCGTTCGGCGGCCGACAAGGTCGGCGCATCTGAACTGCACACACTTTTCGCTGCCAGTGACGCCGAACTGGTCCAACTCGTGCCGGAGTTCCGCGAGCGCATACCCGAACTACCATCGGCGCCGGTGCTGGACCCAAATCAGGCGCGCGAGCGGATCTTCGACAGCATGGGACGCTTCCTGACGCACCTCAGCGAGCAACAGCCGCTGGTGGTCATCATTGATGACTTGCAAGGCGCGGACTTGCCTTCGGCGCTGCTTGTGCAATTCATAGTGGAGTTGTTGGCGCAGCAGCCAGCGACGCGCCTGTTGTTGGTGATCGCCTGTCGCGCGGCCGCGCTCACGGCACGAACACCCCTCGGCGATGTGCTCGCGGGGCTCACTCAGCCCAACGGTCATGCGCACCTGCACCTCGGCGGCTTGAGTCAGGCGGAGGTCACTCGCTTCGTCGCCACCCATGCGGGCGTCGAGGCCCCGGGGGTGGTCGCGACGCAGTTGTATCAGGTCACCGAAGGGAACCCGCTGTTTCTCAAGGAGGTGGTGCAACTGATTCAACGCGAGGGGCACTGGCCGCAGGATGGTGCGCCGGTTGCGCTACCCTCCACCGTGAGCGCCGTCATCGGGCGGCGGCTGGCGTCCCTCTCGCCCTCGTGCCGGCAACTGTTGGCGGCTGCGGCTGTCATCGGTCGCGACTTTCGTGCGACCGTGGTCGGTGAGGTGGTGGCGCTCGACGCGTCCACCACGTCGGTGGCGACGTTGCTCGAGGAAGGCATGCAACATCAGATTGTCGGTCCGACAGAAGGGGCAGACGTCTATCGCTTCTCGCACGCGCTGATGCGCGAGACCTTGTACGCCGAACTATTGGCAGGCCGCCGGCAGCAGCTCCATCGGCGCGCCGGCGAGGCGCTGGAGCGAACACCGGAGATCGGCGAGTTGCTGACTGAAGTGGCGCATCATTTTCTCGCCGCCGGTACTGCGGCGGATCTGCGCAAGGCTGCCGTCTACGCGCAGCGTGCCGCCGAACGCGCGTTGACCCTACTCGCCTACGAGGAGGCGGTCCGTCTCGCCGACCTCGGGCTTGCCGTGCTCGATCGCTTGGATGAGGCGCGCGACCTGTCGCGCTGCGAGCTGCTCCTGACTCTCGCCCACGCACAGAAGGTTGCGATCGACACCGCCACGTCGCGGGCGACGTTTGGGCAGGCGGCGACGCTGGCGCGGTCGCTGCGTACGCCAGATTTGTTCGCCCGTGCGGTGTTGGGCACCCGTTGGCGGCTCGACATCGGCAACACCGACGCCGACGGTGTCCGCTTGCTCAAGGAAGCGCTTGAGGGTCTCGGTCCTGACGACAGTTTGCTCCGGGCCAAGGTGCTCGCCGCGCTCGCTGACGCGTTGCTCGCGACCCTTGACGTCGAGACGTTCACCCACGCGGCGGAGCTGAGTCGCGAGGCGGTGGTGGTTGCGCGCCGCGTCGGCGACCCCCAGGGCCTCAGCGACGCGCTGGAGACGTGGATCAGTTGTGCCTGTCTGCCGGAGAACCTCGACGAGCGCTTGGCGGCGGTGAACGAGCTCGTCGCGCTCGGTGAGACGCAACGGTCGACCGAGATCGCCGCAAAGGCGTCTCGTATGCGGCTGGGCTGCCTGTTCGACCTGGGAGACGTGGCGGGAGCGGAACGCGAACTCGAACATCTCGCACGCTGCGCCGCTACGCTGCGGCTGCCGCATTGGCTGTACTGGGTCCTCTATTGGCGCACCACGCTCGCCACGTTTCGCGGGCGCTTCGCCGACGCCGGACGGCTTGCGCTTGAGGCCCTCGACCTGGGCCAGCGTGCGAAGGAGCCATTTGCGTTCCAGATGTTCTCGATCCAGGGGGGCTTCCCCCTCTTGCTACAGGGGCAGGTTCCGGCCAACTACGGCGACACCATGGGTCAGCCGATCGCTGACATGGCGTGGAACTGGGGGATGCGGACCGCACTGCTGTATCTCGCCCAAGCGGTTGGCGATGAGGCCTCGGCGCGCGCGCAATTCGAGGCCTGCGCCGCCCATGATTTCACCGACATCTCCCGCACCAACCGCCTGCTGGCGCTGGCGGTCCTCAGCGAGTTCGCGGCGCACTTCAACGATACGCGCCGGGCGGCGCTGCTCTACCCGCGGCTGCTCCCGTTCAAGACGCGCAACGTACCCGACCCGAGCTGGGGCTCGGTGGCCCGCTTCGTGGGATTGACGGCTGCGACACTGGGCCGGGTGGATGAAGCCGCGCAACACTTCGAGGATGCCATCGCGCACAACTCGCGCATGGGCGCGCGGCCACATCTCGCCCTGACGCAGACCGACTACGCGCGCCTGCTGTTCGAACGCCATGCCGCGGGCGACCGGATGAAGGCCAGCGCGCTGCTGGATGCCGCCGTGGCCACTGCCAGTGAACTTGGCATGAAGCCTCTCTTGGCCAAGGCGCAAGCGTTGCACGAGCGATTCCAGTCATCAGATGTCGGGCAAACGGGGCGGACTCCCGAACTCGTGGCGCCACGTGAATCGCGCAATCCTGCGTCGCTGTCGATCCTGAGGTCGGAAACGCCCACAACGGTCGACTCGGCTCCAGTCTCCGCGCCGTCACCCTTCGTGGGGCGCCAACCGGAGATGGCGATCCTGAGAGCCGCAGTGGAGGATGTAGTGGGCGGTCGGGGGCGGCTGATCCTGCTCGCCGGCGAGCCCGGCATCGGCAAGACGCGCACGGCGGAAGAATTCGCCAGCTCGGTGCAAGAACGCGGTGGGCAAGTGTTGTGGGGCCGCTGCTACGAAGGCGAGGGCGCGCCGGCCTTTTGGCCGTGGGTCCAAGTCCTGCGCGCCTGCGCCCAACAGTTCGATTCGACCGCCTTGCGCGACGCTCTCGGCGCCGGGGCGGCGGATCTCGTCCAGATTGTCCCGGCGATCGGCGAACAAATCACCGCGCTTCCCATCCTCGCGCCGAGCGAATCGCCGGAGGGCCGCTTCCGCTTGTTCGATAGCGTGGCGCAATTCCTCGGCCGCAGCGCGCGCCGAACGCCGTTGGTGGTGATCCTCGACGATCTGCACGGCGCCGACCGATCCTCGCTGGCGCTGCTGGAGTTCCTGGCGCGCGCGCTGCGCGCGGTGCCGATGCTGGTGGTGGGCACGTATCGCGATGTGGGCGCAACTCAATCTGATGGGCTGACCGAAACCGTGGTTGAGTTGCTGCGCGCGTCGGGGACCGAGCGGGTACTCCTGCGCGGATTGAATCAATCCGAAATCGCGCAGTTCGTGGAAGCGCACGTGGGCTCCGCGCCGCCGGCTGAGTTGGTCGCGCAACTTCATCAACGCACCGAGGGCAACCCGCTCTTTGTGGGCGAATTTGTCCGGGTCTTGGCCGCCGAGGGTCGTATGCGCGATGCGCCGGGAACCGCGGCGTGGAACATCGCGGTCCCGCACGGCGTGAAAGCGGTGATCGAGCACCGGCTGGCGCCGCTGACGTCGGCATGTCGCGAAGTGCTCGCTGTCGCCGCGGTGATCGGTCGAGAGTTCCAGCCGCGCGTGCTGGCCTCCGCCTTCGGAGTCGCGGCGGGAGCGCGGGACGATGCGGTGGCCGTGGCATTGGAGGAAGCGGTGGCGGCCCGGATCGTCGACGAGCAGCCCGGGGCACCTGGTCGCTATCGGTTTGTCCATGCATTGATTGGCGAGACCTTGTACGACGGATTGAGAGCGTCACAGCGTGTGAAATTTCACCAACGAGTTGGCGAGGTGATGGAACAGTTGCCGGATGGGCAGGAATTGCTGGCCGAGCTGGCGCATCATTTCTACGAAGGCGGGCGGGGTGGAGACCCAACCAAGGCCATCGCCTATGCGCGCCGCGCCGGTGATCGCGCCATGGCGCTGCTGGCGTACGAGGAAGCCGAACGGTTCTATCAATCGGCGCACAGCCTGCTTGATGCGCCTGGCGCTGCGGAGCCCGACCGTTGCGCCGTGCTCGTGGATCTCGGCATGGCGCAGCATCAGGCTGGCGATTCCGAGACCAGCACGGCTACCCTGCGACGCGCCACAGAGTTGGCCACACGGTTGGGGCTGCAAGCACAACTGGGGCGCATCGCCGCGCACTTCGAGACCTTCGGCACGCGGGTTATGCCCAAGCCGGCCGCGGATCCGCCGTTCTCCGAGTCACTACTCACGACTGACGACTCACCGCTCACGAGCCACGACTCACGGTTCACGACTCACGACGCACGACTCCCGAACATCTTCCGCCGCGAAGGCAACTATTGGACGATCGCCTTCGACGGCAGCACGTTTCGTGTGAAGGACAGCAAGGGACTACAGTACCTCGCGCACCTCATTCGCTATCCCGACCGCGAGTTCCACGTCCTTGACCTCGCAGCGCAGCAGTTCGCCGCCAACCATGAAGCCGGCGCACACCAAGATTTCAAGATGCCGCTGTTGGACGCCACGGCCAAAGCGCAATACACGCGCCGCGTCGACGATTTGCGCGAGGAGTTGCAAGAGGCGGAGCGCAACAACGATCGCGGCCGGATCGAACGGGCGCGGGCGGAGATGGAACTGATTGGTGAACAGCTCTCGGCGGCTGTCGGTCTCGGCGGACGTGATCGCAACGCGGCGCGCGACGCCGAGCGCGCCCGCTTAGCCGTGACCAAGCGCATCAAAGCCGCGCTGAACGCGATCCGATCACTGCATCCGAGCCTGGCGCGGCATTTGAGTCTCAGCATCAAGACCGGATATTTCTGCACCTAC
Source organism: Deltaproteobacteria bacterium (assembly GCA_016178705.1). Lineage (NCBI taxonomy): Bacteria > Pseudomonadati > Myxococcota > Myxococcia > Deltaproteobacteria bacterium. Next base: position 472,964 of record JACOST010000030.1, read on the forward strand.
CAACCCAGTCCCGGCGACTCGATCTTGCGAGTCGTCTGAAGAAGACCCGCTCACCCCGCCCGCTCTGCGTCTGCCATGGTTCGGTTTGTCAAGGGGCGGGATGAAAGCCACACCTCTTCTCTGCGGGGGCGGCGGGGTGGTGGTCCGCGCGCAGCCGCACCGGGCCACTGGCGTTGATGGTTGTCTCCCGGTGAACCTCCCAC